>JAKEGQ010000143.1 GCA_022615475.1 Candidatus Methylomirabilota bacterium
AAGCGGAAGTTGATGAAGAGGGTGCTCAGCAGGATCTGCATTGCCTGTCCACTCAGGGGGAGCAGCTCGATGGCGGGAAACTGGGCCGGGCCGGCGAAGACTACCACAGACATCAGCAGCACCTCGCCCGCTGCGAGGCCGGTGGCGTGCGCGGCAATCCCGAAGGCGACGGTGATGGCAAAAAAAGCAACGCACACCGGGATGGATGCCAGAGCCCCTTCCCTGAAGCTCGCAGACATACCACGGCTCATCGTGGGATGCTCCCCATGGGCCCCGGCCTCTCCTTCCATCCTCGTTCGTGGAGAGAAACAGTGGTGGCGCCGCTATCGGCGCTCCACCATAGGACAAAGCCGCCGCAAAAGCAAGGGTGCCCCCAACAAAGAAAAAGGGCATCACGGTCGGTTCCGGGACTCGAACCGCCGTGATGCCCTGGCTCCCCTTGGCGAAAGGCCTACGGGCCGCGTCCCTTTCTCTTCACGGCAAGGACAGGACCGGCTCCGGACTGCTCCGCCATTCCATAGCGCAGTCGAAGACGAGCGTGAACTGCTCGGCGACCGCTTCGGCAACTGTCTGGACCGGCACCGGTCGATTGAGGAGGGCCGACATAGAGGTCATCCGAACCCCACTGAGGCCACACGGCACGATGAGATCGAACGCGCTGAGATCGGGGCTCACATTCAAGGAGAAACCGTGCCGGCTCACCCAGCGACTGACGTGCACCCCGATAGAGGCGATCTTCGTGCCGTGAACCCAGACCCCGGTCTGGCCGGCACTCCGCTCTCCGTGAATACCGTACCGATGCAGGGTCCGAATCAGGAGCTCTTCAAGCCTTCGCATATAGTGGTGGAGGTCCTTCCCATGCCGCGTGAGGTCCAGAATAGGGTATCCGACGAGCTGCCCTGGCCCGTGAAAGGTGACATCGCCCCCCCGCTCAGTCTCCCACACCTCGATGCCCTGAGTTCGCAGGACATCATCGTCCGCGAGGAGATGCCTCCGCTTCGCTCCCCGCCCCAAGGTGATCACCGGAGGATGCTCGACGAGGAGAAGGCAATCCTCCACCAGCCCCTGTGTCCGTGCGGACGCCCACTGCCGCTGCAGTTCAAGCGCCTTCCCGTACTCCACTCGGCCCAACCACTGCACGATGCATCGGACCTCGGACATCGGACCTCCCTCATATATGAATGGGGCGGCCCAGGGCGGCCAGGCACGCCTCGGCCACCGTCTCGGACAGGGTCGGGTGGGCGTGGATCGAGTGATGCACTTCCTCGAGCGTCGCCTCGAGGGTCCGGGCCATCGTGGCCTCGGCGATCATCTCGGTCGCCTCGGGTCCAATGATGTGGAGGCCCAGGATCTCGCCGTACTCCGCATCCGCCACCACCTTGACAAACCCTTCGGTATCGCCCAGCGCCACCGCCTTGCCGCTGGCCTGAAAGGAGAAGCGGCCCACCTTGACCTGGCGTCCCTTCTCCTTGGCCTGCTCCTCGGTGAGCCCGACGCTGGCCACCTGGGGGGAGCAGTAGGTACAGTTCGGGATCTTGGAGGGATCGATCCGTCTCCCGCTCTGTCCAGCCATCGCCTCAACCGCCACGACCGCCTCCGCCATCGCCTTATGGGCAAGGAGAGGACCGCCGATCACATCGCCGATGGCGTAGATGCCCGGAACCGACGTCTCGAACCGGTCGCCCACCTCGATGAAATTGCCGCGGCCGACCTTGAGCCCCAACCCTTCGATCCCCAAGGCTTCGATGTTGGGGATGCGGCCGATGGCGACCAGCGCAACATCCCCGGTGATCTCCTCTGTCTTACCTTCTTTGGAGAGCCGAAGGGCGACCTGGTCGCCCTTCACCGTTACCCCCTCGACCTTGGTGCCGGTCCGAATTGTGATGCCGCGCTTGGCGAAGACCTTTTCCAAGAAGGTCGAGATCTCGGCATCTTCGACCGACAAGAGCCGGGGAAGCATTTCGATGAGGATCACCTCAGCGCCATAGGCGTGGTAGACATCGGCAAACTCCACGCCGACCGCCCCGGCGCCAATAATCAGTAGCGACCGAGGGACTTGAGGAAGGCTCAGGGCTTCGGTGCTGGTGATGACCCGCTTGCCATCTATCGGAACCCCGGGGATCTCGCGAGGACGGGAGCCGGTCGCCAGAAGGATCCGTGCTGCTTGCAGCTCCGTCACCTTGGCATCCCTGGCGACGCCGACCTGGCCATCACCAGCGAGCCTTCCCTCCCCCGGCACGACCGTCACCTTGTTTTTCTTCATGAGATACTCGACACCCTTGGAAAGCTTTCGGGCCGCCTGCTCGCTTCGTTTCACGGCCACCGAGAAGTCCAGCCGAAGATTCTCAAAGCTGAATCCAAACTCCTCCCCCCGGCGCAGGAGCGCGATGATCTCGGCGTTTCGCAGAAGGGCCTTGGTCGGGATGCAGCCCCAGTTGAGACAGACCCCGCCCAAGCGATCTCGCTCCACGATGGCGACCCTCATCCCGAGCTGGGCCGCCCGGATGGCGCCCACATAGCCGCCGGGGCCACTGCCGATCACCACGAGGTCATACTTTTCTGCCATCGCTCGCCCTTTCACAAAGAACCGACGGATCAAGGAATCCCGGCGGCCAGCCGCTGCTGGCCCACTCGCGGGCACCCGAACGGGTCGAACCGGACCGACGAGGTCACTCGACCACAGATTCAGCTCACGAGGTGGAGAGGCTGCTCGAGGAAAAGTTTGAAGCGCTGCAGGAACCGGGCAGCGGCCGCACCATCGATGACCCGGTGGTCCGCGGACAGCGTCACCCGCATCCGGTCGGTCACCTTGACCTCGCCACCGACCACGACCGGCCGTGGGATGACCGAGCCCACGGCCAGGATGGCCGCCTCGGGCGGATTGATGATCGCGACGAAATCCTCCACATCGAACATCCCAAGATTGCTGATGGTGAAGGTGCCGGGGGTCAGATCCTCCTGGCGCATCCGCCCAGTCCGGGCGCGCTCGACCACCTCTTTGGCCTCCCGCGCAATCTGGGCCAGTGGTTTCTTGTCACAGTCAGCAAGCACCGGCGTCACGAGTCCTTGGTCCAGCGCGACGGCAACGCCGATATTGATCCGCCGGTAGACCCGTATCTTCCCCTCGACGAAGGAGGCATTCACCTCCGGAAATTCCTGGAGCGTCTTGGCCGCCGCCTTCACCAGCATATCGGTCACTGAGATCTTTGCCCCTTCCCCGAGGGCGTTCAACCCCTGCCGCAGCTTCAACGCCTCGGTCATGTCGATTTCCGAGGTGACATAGAAGTGGGGCGCAACCTGCTTGCTCTCGGCCATCCGGCGGGCGATGGTCTGGCGAAGCCGGGAAAGCTCCCGCTGCTCATAAGGAATCTCGTGAGGCGCGGCGGCGGCCACCGGTGCAGGGGAGGGCCTGGGTGCCTCGGCAGGTCGTTTCGCGAGAAAGGCCTCGACGTCCTCCTTGATGATCCGGCCACCGGGACCAGTCCCCGTGACTCGTCGAAGGTCCAGGCCTTGCTCGCGCGCAATGCGGCGGGCGATCGGCGAGGCAGCGATATGTGCGGCCTCCTCCTCACCACCCTCCGGTTTCGGAGCCTCCTTCACCGCCCGAGGCGCCCCTTCGCGAGGCGGTGCCTTCTCCGCCACGCCGGGGATCGGCTCATCCCGGTCCGCGATGATGGCGACCACCTCGCCGACCGGGACCGTCTGCCCCTCAGGAACCAGGATCTTGCGCAGGATACCGGAACTGTACGCCTCGACCTCCACCGTTACCTTGGTGGTCTCGACCTCCGCGATGATGTCCCCGCGCTTGACCTCATCCCCCTCCCGTTTCCGCCACCGGACGATGGTCCCCTCGGTCATATCGTAGCCCATCTTGGGCATGACGACTTCGGTGACCATCGCTCCCCCCCCTTTCGCAATCCCGAGACACCAAGCCCCGCGCTACACGCCGGTCCGCGCCAAGAGCTCCTTGACCGCCTTCATGACCCGCTGCGCATCCGGAATCGCCGCCTGCTCGAGATTCTTGGCGTAGGGCAGAGGAACCTCGACACCGGAGACGCGACGGACCGGCGCATCCAGATAATCGAAGGCCTCCTCCTGAATCCGGCTCGCGATCTCTGCGCCGATCCCGTATGACCGCCAGGCCTCCTCGACGGCGAGCGCCCGATTTGTCTTCCTGACCGAGGCGAGCACCGTCTCCATGTCAAGGGGGCGGAGACTCCTGAGGTCCACCACCTCAACCTCGATTCCCTCCTGACTCAGGCGATCGGCCGCCTCGAGCGCCACCAGCGTCATCCTGGAGTAGGCCACGAGGGTGATATCCTTCCCTTCCCGCTTGACTTCGGCCTTCCCCAGGGGGACCAGATGCTCTCCCTCCGGCACCTCTCCTCGAACGCGGTAGAGCAGGGCGTGTTCGATGAAGAGGACGGGATCGTCGTCCCGGATCGCGCTCTTCAAGAGTCCCTTCCCATCGGCGGGCGTTGCCGGCGTGGCGACCTTGAGGCCGGGGACATGAGCAAACATCGGTTCGAGGCTCTGCGAATGGGTTGAGGCCAGCTGGGCCCCGCCGCCGCCTACCGCTCGAATCACGAGGGGCACCGACATCTGGCCCCCAAACATGTGCATAACCTTGGCGGCATGGTTGATGATCTGATCCGCCGCGAGCAGGGCAAAATTGATCGTCATCAGTTCGGCCACTGGCCGGAGCCCCCCCATCGCCGCTCCCACGGCTGCCCCCGCGATGACTCCCTCGGCGATCGGCGCATCGAAGACCCGCTTTTCCCCGAAGTCCTTCGCGAGCCCGGAGGTGACGCCGTAGGCCCCTCCGTAGGCCACCACATCCTCGCCAAAGATCAGCACGCGCTCGTCCCGCGTCATCTCTTCGCGGAGGGCGTGGTGCAGGGCCTCTCGATAGGTGATCATCGGCATGGCTCAATCCTCCGGCTCAGGGATTGGCGTAGATGCCCTCGTACAGATCGCTGAGCGGTGGCTCGGGACTCTCCTCGGCGAACTTCACCGCCTCGGCGACCAGCTCATCCGTCTCCCGCTCCAGTTGCTCCAGATCCTGCGGGGTCAACACCCCTTCCTCTCTCAGCCGCTGCTGGAAGAGAATGATGGGGTCCCGCTGCTTCCACTCCTCCACCTCACTCTTGTCCCGGTACAGGATCGGATCCGCCATGGAGTGACCCCGGAAGCGATACGTCATGGCCTCCAGGAAGTACGGACCGCCGCCGCCCCGGGCATGCGCCACCGCCTTCACCGTGGCTTCGCGCATCGCCAGCACATCCATCCCGTCCACGCGCTCGGCCGGCATATCGAAGACCGCCGCCTTCCGGTATACCTCGCGGATCGCCGAGGCGCGATGGTGCGCGGTCCCCATGCCGTAGAGGTTGTTCTCGCACAGGAAAACGACCGGGACGTTCCACAGCTTGGCCACGTTGAGGGACTCGTAGAAGTAGCCGATATTGGTTCCCCCATCGCCGAAGATGCAGAGGATCACCTGGTTCTTGCGCAGGTAGTTGCTCGCGAGCCCCAGCCCCACGGCCAGGGGAAGGTGACCCCCGACGATGGCCCAACCGCCATAGAAGCCCAGGCTGGCGTCAAAGAAGTGCATCGAGCCACCGTGCCCTTTGGCCACGCCGGTGGCCTTCCCGAATAACTCGGCCATCAGGCGTTTGACGTCGAGCCCCCGGGCGATCGCATGGCCGTGATCCCGGTAGTGCGTGATGACGAGATCATGTGGCTCGAGTGCAGAGACGGCCCCGACAGCCACCGCCTCCTCGCCGTTATACAGGTGGAGGAAGCCCGCGACCTTACCGCGGGCATAGAGCTCCCCCGCCTTGTCCTCGAACTTCCGGATCAGGAGCATCTGGTGGAGGAAGTCCAGGAGGGTCTTCTTATCGAGACCGGACTGCCCGACTTTCGTTGCCGCCTTCCCCCCCATCTTTCTTACCCCTTCTGGTTCAGAGTGCATGGTTCATCGTTCATAGTTCAGCGATGATGGTTCAGGGCCCAAATGCGGGGAGCGCTCTGTAAACTCCGACCCTGAACTGTGAACCCTGAACCATGAACTATCTCCCCTCTCACGCTCCAAACTTCGTCAGGCGCTCGGCATGGGCCAGCGCGAGGGGCAAGATCTCTTTCCCCTTCAGCCGACCGAGGCCGCCCCGGAGACACCCCCGCTCTGAAAACTCCTGGACGTCGTCTGGTCGACACCAGCGGCTCGAGAGCAACACCGGCACGGGATGCCAACTGTGGGCCCTGAAGCTGGCTGGGGTGGAGTGATCCCCGGTGATCACGAGGACGTCCGGCCGGAGCCCCAGCAGCGTCGTGAGCTCGCGGTCCACCTCTTCGATCACCGCGACCTTGCCGTCGAAGTTCCCGTCTTCGCCGGCCGTGTCGGTCCCCTTGACGTGCACGTAGAAGAAATCGTACTTCCGCCAATGCTGGCGCAGGACGTCGAACTCTTCCCGCACGCTTGGGCCGGTCACGAGCGCCTGCATCCCCGCCAGCTTTCCGAGTCCCCGATACATCGGATACACGGCAACGGCCGCCGCCTGGAGCTGATAGAGCTCTCGAAAGGTGGGCAGATTGGGATGCTTGGCGAAGCCCCGCAGGAGGATCATGTTGGCCGGGTGCTTCTCCCTCAGCAGCAACCGTGCCTTCTCGATAAAGGCGTTGACGAGCCTCGCCGTCCTCTCGGCCTCAGGGGTCTTGGCTTCTACCTTGAGCGGCGCCTCGTCGAGCCGCTGCGGGTCCGATTCGGTCATCTGATCGGAAAGCCCGTTGCCCCTCCAGAGAACGACGAAGCGATGTTCCTTGACCGGGCGGACGATCACCTCGACCCCCTCGAGCCGGATGGTATCCAACAGCCGTGAAAGTTCGATGCAGCGCTCGGTCGAGAGCCGCCCGGCCCGACGATCGGTCACCCTACCCGCCTCATCCATGGTGCAGAAGTTGCCACGGGCGGCCACATCCGTTGGAGTGAGTTCGAGGTCAATCCCCAAGGCCTCGATCACCCCGCGGCCAATCCGGTACTTCAAGGGATCGTAGCCGAAAAGACCCAGGTGTCCCGGACCGCTGCCAGGGGTGATCCCCGGTCCCACCGGATCCGCCAGCCCTGTGACACCCCGGACCGCCAGGGCATCCATGTTGGGCGTCCGCGCCGCCTCCAGCGGGGTCGGCCCCCCCGGCTCGCGAGGCAGGTCTCCCAGGCCATCCAGAACCAGAAGGACGATCTTCGTCTCCGCCTTGACCGCCAGACTCTTGAGTGTCTCGAGATCCATGCCCTGTCCTTCACGCGTCCGAGGTCCGACGTTCGACGTCCCTCAGTTCCTTTCCTATTCTAACCCCACGACTTTTGGACATCGGACTTCGGACGCTACTTATGGTACTTGGAGAGGTCTTCCTCCAACCGATGCAAGACCTCGGGGCGCTGCTTGGCCGCCTCTCGGACATTGAGGTTGAGCTTGGCCTTGTCGTAGATGAAGCCGTCCCGGGTGTAGCATTCCATCTCGTACTCCTTCCCGAGAAAGATCGCATCCTCGGGGCAGGCCTCTTCACAGTAGCCACAGAAGATGCACCGAAACATATGGATCATGTACACCTTCGCGTGTCGCTCCCCGGGCGAGACGCGCAGCTGCTCCGTATTCTCGGCCGCCTCGATGTAGATGGCGTCCGCCGGGCACGCGACGGCGCACAGCTCGCACCCCACGCAACGCTCCAGGCCGTCGTCATCGACCACCAGAAAGTGGCGTCCCCGGAAGCGGGGGGAGACAGCAAGACGCTCTTCAGGATAGGGGACGGTAACCTCCTTGCGGAAGATGTGCTTGAAGGTCGTAAACATCCCCTTCGCAATAGCTGAGAGCATGTTCACGCTTACGCTCCATCCTCGTTCATGGTTCAGCATTCATGGTTCAGAGTAGGATGGAAACCGAACGTTAGACCATGAGCCATCAACTGTGAACCCTGAACGACAAACCCGCTAGGGTTTGTCCAGTTCCCACCAACGCGGCATCTCCGCCACCGGGTAATCCTTTCGGAGGGGATACCCTTCCCAGTCTTCGGGCATCAGGATCCGGCGGAGGTCGGGATGTCCTGCGAATCGGATGCCGAACATATCGAAGACCTCGCGCTCATGCCAGTTGGCGGTGGGCCACACGTCGGTCACCGAGGGGACCTCCACCCCCTCTGGCAGCCGAACCTTCACGCGGATGCGGTCGGTGCGGGGGATTGAGTACAGGTTATAGACCACCTCGAATCTCGGCTCCCGCCTTTCCAACCAATCCACACCACAGAGGTCCGCCAGGAAGTTATACCGGAGATCCGGATGCTCTTTGAGGAAGCGGCAGATGCCAACGATCGCCTCCCGCTCGACAGTAATCGTTGCCTCGTCCCGGAAGGTCGTCACCTCCAGCACCGCTCCTGGAAAGGCCTCATGCAAGCGAGAGGCCACTGGATGGACCTCCGGCGGAGAGGGCCCGCTCATGTATCAATCCTTCGAAAGGAGGGGGGTACCACCCCCGATGGCCCGGGCCTGCTGGCTGGCGTGGTATGAGCTCCGAACTAACGGCCCGGCCTCCACGTGGTTGAATCCCAAGGCCTGCCCGATCGCCTTGAGTTCCTGGAACTCGTCGGGATGGTAAAAACGAACAATGGGCAGATGATTGGTACTCGGCCGGAGATATTGCCCTAGCGTGAGGATGTCGCAGCCGGCCCGGACCAGGTCCCGCATGGTAGAGACAAGCTCATCCTGCTCCTCGCCCAACCCCAGCATGAGTCCAGACTTGATGAGCATCGTGGCCCCAAAGCGCTTGGCCCGTTCTAACAGCTCGAGGGACCGTTCATATTTTGCTCCTGGCCGCACCACCCGGTAGAGGCGAGGAACCGTTTCGGTATTATGATTCAAGATATGAGGTTGCGCCTCCAGGACCGTTTCCAGGGCCCCCCAGTTTCCCTTGAAATCCGGAATCAGCACCTCGACCGTGCAGCCCGGGGAGGTGTCCCGGATGGCACGAACAGTGGCGGCAAAGATGGGCGCCCCTCCATCCGGGAGATCGTCCCTGTTCACCGAGGTGATCACCGCATGCTCGAGCCCCAATACTTTGACCGCGTCGGCCACCCGGCCAGGTTCCTGCCGATCGAGGCCGGTGGGCCGGCCGTGGGTGACAGCACAGAAACCGCAGCGCCTGGTGCAGATGTCCCCGAGGATCATGAAGGTGGCGGTCAGACTCTCGAAGCACTCGCCGATGTTGGGACAGCGGGCCTCTTCGCAGACCGTGCGCAGGTTCAGGGTCCGGAGCAGCCCCTTGAGCCGCATGAAGTTCTCGCCGCCGGGGGCACGGACTTTGAGCCACTCCGGCTTGCGTACCGCCGGCCCCTCACGGGCTTCCACGACCGGAAGCATCCCCTCACCTCCCCCGATAGCCTCAGTGGCATCCCTCAGGACTTGCTTCGAGTATACACGATGGTCCCCCTGCTTCAAACCCCTTCCTCGGGTCCCTATTTTCAATCCTCATTCGGCCCATGGCCCGGGACGGGTTCGCGGCTTTTCGCCGACAAAGGGAGTTCAATCAATCGCCAAAACCGCGCTTGACAGGTCTGCATTATTCGTGCATACTCATGCATATGAGGACGACGCTCAACATCGATGATGCCCTTGTGCGCCGTGCTGCTGACCTCACCGGTGTGAAGGAAAAGACTGCCCTCGTGCGTCTGGGCCTCGAGGCTCTCATCGCTCGCGAGAGCGCCCGTCGCCTCGCCGAGATCGGAGGGAGCGAGAAGACGCTTCGACCCATTCGGCGGCGACGATCCGGCAGCGCGGCATGACCCTGGTCGACACCTCGGTCTGGGTCCAGCACCTGCGCACGGGCAGTGCTCGGCTTGCTGCGCTCCTTCGAGACGAGCAGGTCCTCTCCCACCGTTTCGTCGTTGGCGAGTTGGCGTGCGGGAACCTCCGAAACCGGGAAGAGATTCTGACGCTCTTGGGAGCATTACCGGAAGCGCGCATGGCAGAACACCGCGAGGTGCTCCATCTCGTTGAGTCCGCGCGACTCTATGGTCGCGGCCTCGGATGGCTCGATGCCCACCTGCTCGCCTCGGCGTTAATCACTCGCTGCGCCCTGTGGACCCTCGACGAGCCACTGCAGCGGGCAGCAGCCACCCTGAGGATCCCGGTGTAGTCTGGCCGGCTCCTGGAACTGCCGGAGCAATACAGCCCGTGGCGACCCACATAATGCTCAAACGATTCAGGAAAGTGCTCGCGTGGGTGCTGTTGGTTGCTCTCGTCTTCACCATCGTGCCCGTGCTCGCTCTCCGGTGGGTGGCGCCGCCTACAAGCGCTTTCATGCTCCGGAGAAGCATCACCAATCTAGTCTCCAGACAGGGCGCTCCCACTCGGTATCGCTGGACAGGCTGGGCACAGATTTCCCCTTTCATGCATGTTGCAGTGGTCGCGGCCGAAGACCAGAAGTTTCCGCGTCACTGGGGCTTCGACTTCGAGTCGATCGCCGAGGCGATCGAGGACCAAGGGCCGCGGCGCCGCGTCCGCGGGGCAAGCACCATCACTCAGCAGGTCGCCAGGAACCTCTTTCTGTGGCCCGGTCGAAGCTACATCCGCAAGGGGCTCGAAGCCTACTTCACCGTCCTCCTCGAGCTCTTCTGGCCAAAGCGGCGCATCCTTGAAGTGTACCTGAACATCGCTGAGTTCGGTGACGGGACCTACGGCGTTGATGCCGCTTCGAAGACTTTCTTCGGGAAGCATCCCTCACAGCTTACCCAGTCCGAGGCTGCCCTCCTTGCCGCAGTGCTGCCAAATCCCAAGCAGTTGCACGCGAACGCTCCGTCCCCCTACGTGGACGAACGGGCGCGCTGGGTCGAGGAGCAGATGGAGCAACTCGGCGGCCCCGCGTACCTTCGCGCGCTGTGAACCGGAAAAGGGTTGGGGGAAACACAGTTGAATCATCCACCATCCAAAGAGCAGGTCGCGAATTTCTACGAAGAACACCAGAAGCGCGGCAGGTATGATTACCTTTATGGAGATGAAGAGCGCCGTGACATGCTCGTCAGGCTTGTTGGGAAGAGCCAGCGTGTGCTTGATATCGGCTGCCGCGCAGGCAATCTGACGAAGCATTACTGCGGTGGAAACGATGTGGTTGGAGTCGATGTTGATCGCCGAGCCCTTGAGATCTTCCGGGAAACGCTGGGTTTGGAGGCCAGGTGGCTGGACGTCGACGTCGAGCCGTTGCCCTTCGAAGATGCATCATTCGACGTGGTGGTGTTCACCGAGGTCATGGAGCATTTGCGCTTCCCGCACCGGGCGCTGGCCGAGATCCGGCGAGTGCTCAAGCCGACTGGTCGCCTCATCGGCTCGGTGCCCAACGCATTCCGCCTTCGCAATCGCCTGCGCTTTCTGATCGGCAAGCCTTTCGACACAGACCCGTCGCACTTACGATTGTATTCGGCGCCACTGATACAACAGGCACTCGGGCGCCAATTCCAAACCGTCAAGATTTACCCGGTATCCGGCCATCTCCTCGGCGGCGGCAGGTATGGCATTCCGGTGTTCTCTTGGCTGCCCTTTTCGATCCGGGCTTTGTTTTGTCTGGACCTGGTTTTTGTTGCTCATGCGCCCCCATGTCCACCGATGCAACGAGCGCCATAGAGCACCTGAAGCGCGTCATGGCACTTGCAGAGCGACTCGCTGCCCGCGGGATTGCAATCTACGAGCACTCGTTCTATCTCATGGCTTTCAGCAGTTGGACCATCGTCGCGGGGCGGAGGACCAAGCGCTTCAAGTTCAGTTGGGATGGGCGCGATGAGTGCCTGGAGATCCACGTCGCAGAGCCTGATTCGTCGGCTGTCCCGGCTCGCTGGTCCCACATCCGCACCGAGCATCAAGGCCCGCGACCTGTCTATCCCCTTCCAGTTTGTGGCAGACTATATGGAGAGAGAATATCCCCGCCTGACGCCGCACTGAACCCCCTTGTCTCACAAGAACATCAGCAGGAGGATGGAAAGAGTCACAAGGGAGAGGACGGTCGAAACGAGGATCCCGGCCGCCGTCACCTCCACGGCGACGCCGAACTGTTGAGCAAAGACAAAGTTCGTCGCGGCGACCGGCATGGCTGATTGCAGGACCGCGATCGCGAAGGGGACCCGGTCCACCGGCAACCAGTAGAACCACAAGATCGTCAGGAGCGGAAGGGCCACCAG
>JAKEGQ010000016.1 GCA_022615475.1 Candidatus Methylomirabilota bacterium
CTGATCTCTCGAGCGGTCGAGGTGACCGCTCACTTTCCACTGGCCCATGGGGCCCCAGTCCATGTAGGCGAGCCCGAGGCGATCGGCATTCCGGATCTTAACCGACCCCACTTCGGTGACCGGGTCTCGATCCATTCGGGGGAAGTTCCGGTCTTCTGGGCGTGCGGCGTTACTCCTCAGGCGGTTGCCATGCACGCCAGGCCGGAGTTAATGATCACCCATGCCCCCGGCCACATGTTCATCACCGATCTCCGCGACGAAGAGCTCGCCCACCCACTCCTGTGATCCGCCCCCGGTTTCTTACCCTCCGCGAGTGTGCTCTCGACCATTCCAACTCTTGGTGCCCACTTCTCTGCCGCACACACCCACAACCGCTGCTGCATCCGAATGTGACCAACCTGCTGGCAGCGACATCGGCGGAAGCGGCGGGGTCCCTCGGCTGCCGACGGTCCGCTCCTCCCCTACGGCGAGGGGGAAGGTCGACCGCGGAGGCCGGTGAAACCCGCGCCTCCGTCGAATAGGGCTGGACCGCGAGACGCATACGCTAAACCGGAGCGGTACCTTGCGCCGCACGACCTTCGATAGCACCGTGAGTGTCCATCGCGATGTGCGAGACCCCCGGACGCGCGACCACGCTCAAGCTGTTTCGCCAACGACGCGGAGGCCTTTCCCCGAGCCGTGCCAAACTTGCCTTGCTGCGGGGCAGACTGGTCATATTCGGCTAGGCAAGTTGGAACGGCACTGGACGATATCCGCAGCCGTCGGTATACTCTTGACCAGGCTATGGCAGGTGACCTCCTGGGCCAATCGTGAGGAAGGTGGATGACGAAGGTCGGCGTGGATGTCGGGGGCACCTTCACCGACCTCGTCTTTCTCGCGGATGGGAGACTCTGGACGCACAAGGTGCTTTCGACTCCTCTCGATCCGGCCGATGCCGTTCTTCAGGGGCTTGCGCAGGCGGCGGTGACTGAGGAGAAGCATCAGATCGTTCACGGCTCGACCGTGGCGACCAATAGCCTGCTCGAAAGGAAGGGGGCGAGCGTCGCCCTGATCACGACCGCCGGGTTCGAGGACCTGCTGGAGATCGGCCGCCAGGACCGCCCCCGTCTCTACGATTTCATGGTCGATCGGGAACCGGTTCTGATCCCCCGCTCCCTCCGCTTCGGAATCCGAGAACGAGTAGACTCCCGCGGACGGGTGCTGGAGCCCCTCGAGGACGATGGGGTGACCTCCATTCTAAGCCACCTGGCCTCGGTCGGGGTCGAGTCGATCGCCATCTGTCTGCTCCACTCCTATGCGAACCCGAGTCACGAGGCCCGGATCCTGAAGCGCGCCCTGCCGCTCGGGGTTCCAGTCTCCGCCTCTCACCGGATCCTTCCCGAGTACCGGGAGTACGAGCGGTGCGTCGCCACCGTGGTGAACGCCTACGTCTCTCCCTTGATGGAACGCTACCTCGGCCGACTCGAGGAGGCGGTTGGGAAAGGGCGGCTCAGGATCATGCAGTCAAACGGCGGGAGCATCTCCGCGGTCGTCGCCCGCCAGGAGGCAGTCCGGACAATTCTGTCGGGCCCCGCCGGGGGCGTGGTGGGGGCCACCGCCGTTGCGCGCGAGGCGGGATGTGACAAGGTGATCACCTTTGACATGGGGGGGACCTCGACCGATGTCGCCCTCATCGACGGCGACCTCAAGGTGACCACCGAGGCCGAGGTCGGGGGGCTGCCGCTCAGGATTCCGCTCCTGGACATCCACACCGTGGGATCGGGCGGTGGATCGTTGGTGTGGATCGATGAAGGGGGGGCGTTACGCGTGGGCCCGCAGAGCGCCGGGGCCGATCCCGGACCGGTCTGCTATGGTCGAGGAGAGCAGATCACGGTCACCGACGCCCACCTCACGCTGGGGCGACTCGACCCGGACCGATTCCTGGGGGGGAAGATGCGACTCGACTCAGAGCGGGCGGGGGCGGTGATGACGGCCTTCGCGCGACAGGTCGGCATGGACCCATTGCGGCTGGCAGAGGGAATCGTCACGGTGGCGAATGCCACCATGGAAAAGGCCATTCGGGTCATCTCGGTGGAACGGGGGCATGATCCCCGTGAGTTCTGCCTGGTCTCCTTCGGGGGGGCGGGAGGCCTGCACGCCTGCGCGCTGGCCCAATCCCTGTCCATTCCCCGGGTGCTGGTTCCGCCGCACGCAGGGCTGCTGTCGGCCTACGGGATGCTGGTGGCCGATGTCGTCAAGGATTACGCCAAGACCCTCTTGCGGAGCACCGTGAGCACCAGCTTCGAGGAGCTCCAGGCTGTCGTCGGTGTCTTGAAGGAGCAGGGCGTGAGAGACATGAAAGACGAGGGGCTGGATGAGGAGTCGGTCACCACCGAGGCCGCGCTGGACATGCGCTACCTCGGGCAGTCGTACGAGCTTCGCCTCCCGTGCCAACAGGACTTCCTCTCCCGGTTTCACGATCTGCATCGGAAAAGCTACGGCTATGCCAATCCGGCCCGCGAGACCGAGATCGTGACCGTGCGCCTTCGGGTGAAGGGAGGGGTCGAGAAGCCGCCCCTCGCATCTGTGGAAGAGGGATCGGCGGATCCGGGAGTCGCCCGCGTCGGCGAGAGGCGCGTGTTTCTCGACGACGCGTGGGTCACGGCCCCGGTCTTCGCCCGCGAGACTCTACGGGCGGGGAACCGGTTTGCGGGGCCGGCCCTGGTGGTTGAGATGAGCGCCACCACGTTCATTGCCCCCGGGTGGGCGGCAACCGTGGACAGGCGGGGCAATCTGGTTCTCACAAGGTGAGTCCCCCGATGAAGCCGAGCACGGATCCCATCAAGCTGGAGGTCTTCAAGAATCTTTTCTCCTCGGTGGCGGAGGAGATGGGGGTGGCGTTGTGTCGGACCGGACACTCGGTTAATATCAAGGAGCGACGGGATTACTCATGCGCCATCTTTGACGGCAGGGGCGAGATGATCGCGCAGGCCGCCCACATTCCCGTGCATCTCGGTTCGATGCCCTTGGCGGTAAAGGCCGCCATGGAGAGAAGGCAGATGAGTCGTGGCGATACGATCATCCTCAACGATCCATATCGGGGAGGGACTCATCTGCCGGACCTGACCCTCATTTCGCCTGTCTGCGCCGAGGACACCCCCTCCCCCCTCTTCTTTGTCGCGAACCGGGCCCATCACGCCGACGTGGGAGGGATGGCCCCCGGTTCCATGGGCGTGGCCACGGAGATTTTTCAAGAAGGC
>JAKEGQ010000144.1 GCA_022615475.1 Candidatus Methylomirabilota bacterium
CATCCGGCGCTTTATCTCTTTAGACGGCGGAGGCGGCAAGACGTTAAACAGGACGCCCGTCCACCGGCAGAGTAAAAGTGAAGGTGCTGCCTCTTCCCTCACCTTCCGATTCGACCCAGATACGCCCCCCGTGCATCTCGACGAGGCGCCTGGTGATGACAAGACCCAGACCCGTTCCTTCGCACTGCGCTCCGAGCGATGCCTCGAGCCTCATGAAGGGCTGGAACAGCTTTGGCTGATCTTCAGGCCGGATCCCGATGCCGGTGTCTCTCACGGCGATTTCCACGAACGTCTCGATGTCCGATGTCCGATGTCCGATGTCCGATGTAGGAGAAATGGTATCGATCTCTTCCGGATGACGTTGGACGTCGGACTGCGGGCCTCGGACTCTTGCGGAGACGGTGACGCGTCCGCCGGGCGGCGTGAATTTCACCGCGTTGGACAATAGGTTGGTGAGGATCTGTCTGACCCGGGAGGGATCGACGTACAGGGAGGGAAGGGATTCGCCAGGGACAGACTCGACCTCGCAATTGTTCTTACCGGCCTGGTCCCTGATCATCGCGACGCCCTCGGCGATAAGATCGTCGATCCGTACCGGCTTCCGCTGGAGCTCAACCCGCCCCACCTCCACCCTGGAGAGATCGAGCAGATCATCGATGATCTGGAGAAGGTGGTGGCCGGCGTTATGGATGTTCTGCACGTGCCGGGCCTGCTTCTCCGTCAGGGGGCCGAAGTGCTGGTCCCGCAAGACCTCGGAAAAACCGATGATGGTGTTCAGGGGAGTCCGGAGTTCGTGGCTCACATTCGCCAGAAAGGTCGACTTATGGCGGGAGGCCTCCTCGGCGTCCACCACGGCCTTTTGGAGGCGGGCATTGGCGGCCTCCACCTCCCTGGTCCGTTCTTCCACCTTGCGCTCCAAGCCCTCGGCGTGCGACTTCACCTGGGTGTACAGGCGGGCGTTCTCGATCGAGGTTGCAGCATGGGCGCCGATGGCCGAGAGGAGGTTCAGATCGTCCTGGTCGAACGGGCGGTCGGTCGGGCCGTTCAGCACCTGGATGACTCCAATCGTCTTCTCACGGATCTTGAGAGGGACACAGAGCGCGGACTTAGTGGTGAACCCGGTGAGATAGTCGACCCCCTGATAGAACCGCCCGTCCTGTCGCACATCCGGGACGATGACCGGACACCCGTGCTGGAAGACCCAGCCGGCAATTCCCTTTCCCGCCTTCAACCGCCGGCCCTTGAGCGCCTCCCCCTGGTCGCCCGATCCGATGCAAAAGACCAGCTCATCCCTCTCGTCATCCTTCAACAGGAGCGAGCTGGCCTCCGCGCCCATCACGGTCTGGATGCGCTCCATGATGAGGCGCAAGAGCTCGTCAAGGTCCAGGGTCGCCGTGAGGAGCGCGGAGAGGTCATTCAGGGCCGCGAGCTCGCGAATGCGCAGGAACAGCGGAGTGACGTCCCGGATTACCAGGAGTTGGCCCGCGGCCCATCCTTCCCCGAGAAGATTGGTGATGGTAAGTTGAAGGGTGCTGTCCCGATAGGCATAGACGAGCCGCTCCGTGGCCAACCCCTCCTGGCGGGCCAGGGCCTTCAGGGCAAGGAGCAAGGGATCGGCGTCTCGACCATCCAATATGGTCGGCAACGCCACGCCCACCAGGTTCCGCTCCTGGCATTGAAAGAGCGCGGCACCTGCCGGATTGGCGTAGAGGATGCGATGGGAGGAGTCCAGGAAAAGGATTCCTTCACCGAGATTTTGGAAGAGGGCATTGAAGTGGGCCGTGTGGGCGAGCAGCTCGGTGACGATTCTCCGGGGCTGGATCTCTCCGAGACCCCGGATCTGCTCCGCCCAGGCAGGAGAAGCGGTTCCATCCTCGAAGGCCCGCAGGATCGGAAGCAGATCCTGAAGGATGGCGTCGATATTGCGCTTGGCGACGTAGGCGTCGGCCCTGATGTAGCGGAGCCATTTCGCTGACTCGGGGGCCGTCCCGGTGAGCACGATGATCGGGATGGACCGGGATCTGGGATCCTTTTTGAGCTGTTGGCAGACCTCGATCCCGTCCACTTTCGGCATGACGAGATCCAGGACGAGGAAGTCGGGCGCCTCCCTGCGGACTTGATCGAGAGCCTCGATGCCATCGAATGCGGCCACGACCTGATAGCCCCGCTCTTCGAGGGCCTCGTGCAGGAGCCCGACCAGGAGCCGATCGTCATCGGCCACCAGAACCTTCCGCGGCACTACCGCACCCTCCCGGGTGCCAGAGGTGTAGGGCCTCCCCGGCGTCGGCAGCCAATGCACTCTCGCGAAAAGAGGGCATAGCGGCTGCGTGTATTTGGTGTAGTGGGGGACTGGTTGCAAGGGGCGTGCCGGGGCGCACCGAGAGACCCGAGACGAGAGATTGGAGACGGGAGACTGGAGATCCTAGGCTCAAATGCTATTTTCTCGTTATTGGTCGCTGACGATGGTATCCTATGGGCCTCGGCTCCGGAGGCAGCGCCGGCGGAGCTCGGCGAAGAACGTGAGCGCCTCCCGGGTGCGATAGTCGGGATAGGTCCAGGGTAGAGGTTGGTACGCCCCTTGCTCGTATCTCAGGTGCAGGTCTCCAAAGATCCCCTGGTCCAGATAAATCCGGTGGGCGTAGTCTTTGGTGCTGGCCAGGACGATCTTCGCCGGGGTAAGATAGCCTGGGTCGATATTGATGCGGCGCCGTAGGGTTCTCTCGCCGGCAGGGCTGAACTGCCCCTCGATCTGATTGGTCCGATGCTTGACCTCCGGAAGTGTATTCTGGGCGATCAGGGCCTCGGCGGCCACGAAGCGCCGATAGAGGCCGGGTCCCATTTCCGCCTCGTAATAATGGGTGAAGGAGAAGGGGAAAACCTCGGACTTCAGATCAATGGGACCGAAGGCTGCACTCAGGGACGATTCGGCGTCTGCGAGGAGACTTTCCGGTGCGAGGATGGCGATGAAGAGCTTGGCGTTTCGTGCCCCCGGAGCTTCTCGCACCGGCTTATCCCCCTCGATGCTTGCCTGCGAACACTATATCCTGAAATGCCCCCTCAACCAAATTATAGTTTCTTGACAGGTGCTTACATGTATGTTATTCACACTGGACATGAAGGTTTGCCTCCAACGGGGACGAGCCCGGATGCGTAAAGTATTTGCGATCCTCATGGGGATGACGGCGTGCCTCCTCCTTGCCCATGTGGCCTGGCCGGGAGAGATCGAGGTCCTCCACGAAGGGAAATGGAAGATTGCGACGACCGAATTGGTGAGCGGTCGGGAGTACCTGCCCCTTACCCAGGTAGCAAAAATCAGCGGAGGAGGGGTCCTCAGGGATGGACTGCGGGTGAACGGCGTAACCTTCCGCTTGGTGGAAGGCGAGCCGGGGGTCGTCGTCGGGGATGCCACCTTTCTTCTCGCGGCCCCCCCGGTGAAGCAGCGCGGGGCCTTTTGGGTTCCTGTCGAGTTTCTCGTCCGGGTGCTCGAGGCCCGTTACGGCGAGGGACGGGTCTACTGGAATAGGTCCGCCCGCATGGTCTGGGTGGGCAAGGACCGGTATAACCTTCGCCTGTTGCGACATCACGCCTATCCCGACTATACCCGATTGGTGATCGAGGCGTTGACCCCGCTCAGTTTCCGCGTGCAGGAGGACAATAAGACTCAGCTGAGCCTCCGGATCGAGGGCGGCATCCTGTCTCCGATGCTCTCCGAGGCTGTTCGGATCAACGACGGCGTCGTCGAGATGGTGGAGCCGGCGCAAGGGGAGGGGGAGGCGATCTTTCGCATTCACCGGGATGCCTTCGCGGGTCTCGCCCGGACCTTTGCCCTCAATAACCCTGATCGGATCGTCGTCGATCTCTACCGAGCCAAGGCCGCAGTCGCCCAGCCCCCGCCCGAGACTCCGCCCGCCCGGCCCTCGCCCCCCGCCCCCTCGCCCCCCGCCCCCTCGCCCACCCCCTCCGCGCCCCCGGTGACGGGTCTCAGGACCATCGTCATCGATCCCGGTCACGGCGGGCGGGATACGGGAGCTATCGGACCCAATGGCCTGCAGGAGAAGGATGTCGTCTTAGACATTGGGCTGAGACTCCGCCGTCTCATTCAAGAGCGTCTGCGGATCCGGGTCGTCATGACCCGGACGGAGGATGTCTTTGTGCCGCTCGAAGAGCGGACCGCCATTGCCAACCGGGCCAAGGCCGATTTCTTCATCAGCATCCACGTCAACGCCGCCCATCGCAGCAAGGCTCAGGGGTTCGAGACCTACTTCTTGAGCCGCGAGCCCTCGGATAGCTCCGCCAGGGCCTCCGCCATCCGCGAGAACCTGTCGGTGAATCTCGGGGGACTCAGACCGAAAGAGGAAGACGCCCTGAGAGCCATCCTCTGGGACATGGCTAATACCCTCTATCTGAAGGAATCCAGCGAGCTGGCGCAGATCTTCCTCGACGAGCTCGACAAGATTCTCAAAGTCGACAATCGAGGGGTAAAGTCGGCGCCCTTTTTCGTCCTGATGGGGGCCGCCATGCCAGCAGTGCTCCTGGAGGTGGCCTTCATCTCCAACCCCCAAGAGGAAAAGAACCTCCAAGCCCAAGGGTACAAGGACCGGGTTGCCGAGGCTCTTTATGCGGGGATCGTCCGCTTCAAGGACCGGTACGAGCGACGTCTGGGGCTCGTCCCTCCTGCGACGCGTCGGTCAATCGACACGGCCAAGAAGAGGTAGGGGGAAATGGCGCCCCTCCCGCATCGAAGGCTGCTCCTCGGCCTGCTCTTCCTGGTGGTTGTGGTGGGGGCCCTCGGGTTTCTCCTGGGCCGAGTCCTGGTCCCGCCTCCCCCGGAACCTCAAGCCCCCCCGGTGCAGGATGGAGGGCCCGTCGATGCCACCACTCGGACCATCCGCCTGTTCTTCGCCGTCCCAAACGCGGATAGGCTTCAGGAAGAAGAGCGGACGATCCCCCGGGCTGCCTCGGCAGTAGAGGAGGCGAAGCGGGCTATGGTCGAGCTCATCAAGGGGCCCCAGACCGACCTCAACCCGACGATCCCGCCGGGGGTCGGGCTCCTGCAGCTCTATTTTGACGGCCGCGGGACCGCATACGTGGACTTCACGCGCGATCTCCAGACCAAACATTCGGGGGGAACCGGCGGAGAGCTCCTGACCATCTACTCCATCGTGGACACGCTTACCGCCAATTTCAGTGAAGTCCAGCGGGTCAAGCTTCTCGTGGAGGGGTCCGAAATTCTGACGCTGGCCGGCCACATCGACACTCGCCATCCCTTCAGGCCTCGCTACTCCTTTGAGAGGGTGCGATAGATGCGGGCGGGGAGGCGCAGTGATGAGGAAATGCGTCCGGTCACGATCACGCGGGGCTATCTCAAGTACGCCGAGGGGTCGGCCTTGATCGAGCTCGGAGAGACCAAGGTCCTGTGTGCCGCCTCGGTGGAGGAGCGCGTTCCCCAGTTTCTCAAGGACTCGGGTCAGGGGTGGATTACCGCCGAATACGGATTGCTTCCCCGCTCCACGACCACGCGCACTCCCAGGGAGGTCGCCGCAGGGCGCGTGAGCGGCCGCACCTCTGAGATCCAACGGCTCGTCGGCCGATCGCTCAGAGGCGTGGTTGATCTCAAGCGGTTGGGCGAACGGACGATCGTCATCGACTGTGATGTGATCCAGGCGGACGGCGGGACGCGGGCCGCTGCAGTGACCGCCGGCTTCGTGGCCTTGGCGGACAGCGTGGCTCTGCTCCGAGACCAAGGCAAGGTCAAGGAGGACCCCCTGCTGGATTGCGTAGCTGCCATCAGCGTGGGCACCGTGGAGGGACGCGTCCTCCTGGACCTCTGCTACGCCGAGGACGCCATCGCCGAAGTGGACATGAACGTGGTGATGACCGGAGC
>JAKEGQ010000017.1 GCA_022615475.1 Candidatus Methylomirabilota bacterium
CCGGATCCTCCCTTTGCGCCAGGCCCAGACCTGCGGGCTGATGTAGTACAGGACCGGAATCCCCATCCGCCGGGAAGCTCGTGCCAGCCAAAAATTGAAATCGGGAAAGTCGATCAGGAGGAGGAGGGCAGGATCTTCCGCGGCGAGGGCCGCCCGGAGACGCCGGAAAGCCCCCGTGAGCGCCGCGAGACGAGAGAACGCCTCGGTGATTCCCACCGCGGCTAATTCCCCCGCATCAACCAGGAGCTTCACGCCCGCCCGCCGCATCTGCTCCCCCCCCATCCCCAAGAGGGTGATCTCCTTGTCGAGGGAGAGCAGGGCTCGGGCGAGATCGGCCCCGTGCAGATCGCCGGAGGCCTCCCCGGCCACGATGAATATTTTCTTGTTCATGGTACGAAGTCCGACGTCCGTCGTCCGAGGTCGAAAGCTGCCTGCATGTCTGGCGCATTTATGTTGGCATCGGACTTTGGACGGCCCTGAGTGTGTCGAAGGGCTCGCCGAAGTCCTCGGACATCGGACATCCTAGATTTTGGCCAGGATCTGGGACGCCGCCCGGAGAGCTTCCACCGCCTCTTCTCCGGAGACCTCTGGCCGCGTCCGCTCCCGGACCGACCTGACGTAGCTCGCCAACTCCAGGCGGAGGGGTTCTTCCTTCTCGACGAGCACCTCCTCTCTGACGATCCGGGGAGGCTGGGGGGTATGAGACGTAGGGTCTCCTGGTAGGCGACGGTAGAGACTGATCTCTTGACTGGCATAGTCGAGGGAGATGTATGTGTCCGGCTGAAAGACGCGGATCTTGCGGACGCGCTCGACGCTCACCCGGCTGGCGGTCACGTTGGCCACACATCCTGACGCGAACTCAATCCTGGCATTGGCAATGTCCACGCGATCGGTCAGGACCGGTACCCCAACCGCGCGCACCTCGGTGACCGGAGACTTCACCAGGCTGAGGATGATGTCAATATCGTGGATCATGAGATCAAGGATCACATCCACGTCGGTACCGCGCTGCGGGAAGGGGCTGAGGCGATGGCACTCAATGAAGCCTGGCGTCTTGACCATCCGGTGGAGCGCACGGACTGCCCCATTAAAGCGCTCCACATGGCCCACCTGGAGAATCCGGCCCCGTCGCCTGGCCAGATCTGTGAGTTCCTCTGCCTCCTCCAACGTCTCGGCCAGGGGCTTTTCGACGAGGACGTCAAGGTTGCGCTCCAGACAGTCACGCGCGATAGGGACGTGGAGAACCGTGGGGACGGCCACACTGACGGCGTCCACCCGCCCGAACAGGTCCCGGTAATCCTGAAATGCCGCCACGCCCTGGCATTCACTCGACTGCTGGAGTTTCGCGGGATCGATGTCGACGACGCCGACCAACTCGACCCCTGGGAGTTCCCGATAGATCCGGACGTGGTGCTGACCCACATGCCCCACCCCGATGACCGCCACCCGAACCTTTCGTTCACGGTTCATGGTTCACCATTCACAGTCCGAGGTCCGGATTGGTGATTGGTGATTAGTGATTGGTGAAAAAATGACCCCTCGCTGGTCACCACCCGCTAATCACTATCCACCAGTCACGCGCCGTCGGCTGACGGCCGACGGCGCTAGTCGGCCACGATCGCGATGCCGGCCTCATCCGCGAGAACAACGGCCCGTTCCCGATCCAGGAGCAGTGTCCGGTTCGCCTCCACCCCCAGCGCCGTCCCTTGCACCTCGCGCAGCACCGCTATGGTGGTCGGCCCGATCACCGGGATGTCAAATCGAAAGTCGTGATGGGGACGGCACGCCTTGACGACCACGACCCCTTCCCGTCCGAGCTCGCCCCCTCGCCGCACCGCGGCATCGGTCCCCTCGACCGCTTCGACCGCGAGGACCGCGCCGTTCTTTACCACTACCGTCTGTCCGACCTTCACGTTCGCCAGGGTGCTTGCGACCTCTCGCCCGAATCGGATGTCCTCCCATTCCCGCTCCGTTGGAGCCCGCCGCGTCAGAATCCCCTTTTCAACCAAGGCCCCAGTCAGAAACCGGGTACACTCGAGGAGGGTGATCCCGGCGCGCTCGAGCTCCTGGGCTACCCCTTCCATGATGGAATCACCCCGGCGATCCTTCAGGCGGAGGTAGAGCAGCGCTCCCCGGACATCCGGACGGACCTGGCTGAAGAGGTGACTCATCCGCACCTTACCGACCATGATGGCTTCGCTCACCCCGTCGCGCTTCAGAGCCCGGATGAGTGCCCCCAGTTGGCCGACTCCGACCCAGTGGAGGCGATCCGCCACCGCCTCGACCGCGGGGTCCGCCTCTTCGCGGATGGCGACCACGGTCACCATGCGCCCGGCCGCCTTGGCCTCACGGGCGGCCAGGAGGGGAAGGGGGCCGGAGCCCGCAATGATCCCGATCCGAGACATGACTCACCTGCTCAGCTGTTCGGGGTCACCGGTCAGCAGGCCGTCGGGACGGAGACGACACCTCGGGCTCCGATAGAGACCCTCATCGGGCCACGCCCCGTTCCGAGGTCTTGACGAACTGGACGAGGTGCTGCACCTCCACACAGTCCCAGATCTCCTCCTGGATGCGCGCCACCGCCTGGGAGGTATTGAGCCCGGACTGGAAGAGGAGCCGGTAGGCCTTCCGCAAACTGCGGATCGTCTCCTTGGGGTAGTTATGACGGCGAAGGCCGACGGTGTTGAGCCCGTACAGTTTCGGGCCGTCCCCGGAGACCTTGGAAAAAGGAACGACATCCTGCCGCACGGCCGAGCAGCCACCGACGAGGGCGTACTTCCCGATACGGCAAAACTGGTGCACGCCGACGAGGCCTCCGATCACCGCAGATTCCTCGATGACGACATGACCGCCCAATCCGGCGCCGGTCGCGAGGATGGCTCCATCCCCCAGGATGCAGTCATGGGCCACATGCGTGGACGCCATGATCAGGGCGTGACTCCCGATCACCGTCTTCCCGCCGCCCCCCGCGGTCCCGCGATGGATGGTCGCGAACTCCCGGATGACGGCGTGATCACCGATCACCAGGTGGCTTTTCTCACCCCGAAATTTGAGATCCTGTGGCTCGGTGCCGAGGACGGCATGGGAGAAGATCCGGCAGCCCCGGCCGATCTCCGTCCAGCCATCAATGATCACATGGGACCCGACGCTCGTTCCTTCCCCGATGCTCACGTGGTCCCCGATGACGGCGTAGGGACCCACGGTCACCCCCGGACCGAGCGTGGCGGACGGGGACACGATCACCGTCGGATGGAGGTGGACCGGAGCGTCCCCTCCAGATGCGGTTCGACTGCCTCGCCTCATCCCGGCGGGCCGGCTCACTGCTCGTGCTCCACGAGCATCGACAGCAGTTCCGCTTCGACCACCAGTTGGCCCTCCACATACGCATGACCCCGCATCTTGCAGAGTCGACTCTTGAGGTGCAGGATCTCGAGCTCGTACCGCACCTGGTCGCCGGGATACACTGGGCGGCGAAACTTGACCTTGTCGATCGCGGCAAAATAGAAATACCGGGAGACGTCCACCCGAGGCAGATCGATCGTCTTGCTCCACAGGACCCCTCCCACCTGGGCCATGCCCTCGATGAGCAGCACTCCCGGCATGATGGGACGCCCGGGGAAGTGGCCGGCGAAAAAGGGCTCGTTCATGGTCACATTCTTGACTCCCACGATCCGGCGGCCCTTCTCGACCTCCAGAATCCGATCCACAAGCAGAAAGGGATAGCGGTGTGGAATGTGCTTCTGAATCTCCGGGATGTCCATGATACCTTCCGCCATTGCCCCGACCTCATGACCGTCGTCGGCTTCCACTGCAACTGGATCCGGACAGCCGAGCCTTCATACCACGAAGACGCCTGAGAATCAAGGAAATAAGGTGCGCGATTCCGGATCAGCTACTTCTTCTGTGAACCCCCGCCGCCCTCATAGGCGGCGATGATCTCCTTGCTGATATCGGCTCCGTCGCTGCTGTACATCACGCCGGCGGCCCTCATCTCCATGATCAGGACGTATCCGTTTTTCTTGCCGTACTCCTGGACCACGGTTGCCACCTCCCGGACCAAGCGCTGGCGAAGTTCTCGCTCGCGCTCGCCAAACTCGCGCTTGAGGTCATCCACGGTCCGGCTGAGGTCCACCTGCGCCTTCTGAATTGCCTTCTGCTTTTCCTTCCTGGCGGCTTCACTCAATACAGATTGCTGCTTCTCGAGATCGGCCTCCATCTGGCGGACCCTCTTCTCTTGGGCTTCAAGATCCCGATTCTTCGCGTCCATGTCGGCCTTGAGCTTTGCCAAGGGTTCCTTCCCCTTCTTGGACTCCACCAGGACCCTTTGAAGATCGACAAGACCGATCTTGACCGCCTCGGCACCCACCGGGGCCACATCCACTCCGCAAAAGAGTGTGGCCAGCACCAGCAGCGCCAGCCCCTTCGACATCCCTCGTTTCATTCGCATTTCCTCCACCTCCCCACCCTTCATCTAGAACGTGCGTCCCACGTTGAAATTGATGACAAAATTGTCATTGCCCGGCTCCGGATTGGGGTTATATCCGAGGTCGATCCGGACCGGACCAAAGGGGGTCACCACGCTCAGCCCAATCCCAAAGGCATATTCCATGTCGAAATTCAACGCCACTTCGTCCTTGGAAACGTTCTTGGCCACGTCAACCCAAACGGCCCCCCGGAGATCGACGAAATCCTTGAAGATAGGGAATCCCACCTCGCCGGTGAAGAGGTAAAACTGATTCCCCCCGATATCCTCCTGGGTCGCCGGGTCCCTGGGGCTCAACTTCCGGAATTCAGCGCCGCGAAAGTTGTTGGCGCCCCCGAGGAAGAACCGCTCGTTAAGCGGGACCACACTGGAATCGCCATAGGGCTCGGCGAACCCTACCCGCCCCAGGAGCGACCCGATGATCTCCTTTTCTTCCAAGATGGGAAAGTAATATCGGGCATCCAGAATGATCTTGTAAAAATCGTTGTTCCCTCCCAAGACACCGCCCGCCCACTCCCCATTCAGGCCCACCCGGTACCCTTTCGTGGGGTTGCCGGGATTATTGCGCGTGTCCCGGACCAGGCCTAGGTTGATCGAGCTGGTATCCGAGGTCCCTACCTGATTTTGGATTTGGATGGCGGCGGTCGGACTGACGTCAGAAATTGTAATCTGTTCATACAGGTACCCGAGGCTCACGTAGTTGTACTTGAGGAATCGACGGCCAAATACGACTTCGCCCCCGAGCCGCTCTTGATCATAATCGTCGAAATCCGATTGCGTGTCGAAGAGAGCCAGGCTGAAGGAATACTCGGAATCCAAGAAGAAGGGATCCTCGTACCGAAAGCTCAGTTGGTTGGTGACGGTTCCTATCGTCGCCGCGAGACGGAACCGCTTTCCGAGCCCGAAGAGATTATCCTCGGTCAGGAAGACAGACCCCTGGGCCCCCCCGGAGGTGCTGAACCCTCCACCGATCCCCACTCGACCGGTGGGCTTCTCCTTCACATCGATGCCGAGCACGAGTTGTTCGGGGGCAGACCCTTGAGTACTCTTGATATCCACCGATTCGAAGTACCCGAGCTTGCCCAGTGTTTCCCGTGCCTCCTGCAGGAGCTTGCCGTTGTATACATCCCCCTCGCCTAATTCCACCTGTCTCCGGATCACCTTGTCCCGCGTCTTCGTATTCCCCCGAATCTCGATCCGCTCCACATAGGCTTTGGTCCCCTCGGTGATGTCGAAGGTCACATCGACAACCGTCTCATCTGCCCGTACCCGGGTGACCGGAACCACATCTGCAAAGACGTATCCCATCTCGGAATATTTCCCAGACAGGGCCAATAGGTCCTTGCGGAGGACATCGCGACCGAAGAACTCCTCTTTGGGGAGTTTGAGTTCGGCGAAGAGTTCCTCCGAAGTGAAGATGGTGTTTCCCTTCAGGTCGACCGTCCCCGTGCGAAACCGCTGGCCCTCCTCGATCCGGACCACGATGTCCAGACGGTTCGCCGCCTTATCGATTCGGATCTCCGGCTCTGCAACCTTCACTTGCAGATATCCCCGGTCGAGATATAGGGCCTTGATGCGCTCCACGTCTTGGTCGAGCTCCGGCCGTTTGAGGACCCCAGGTCGAAGAAGCCCAATAAAAAACCGCTCTTTCGTGGCCATCACCCCCCTGATCGTGCCGGCACTGAGCCCCTTGTTGCCCTCGAAGGTGATGTCCCTCACGTAAAACTTCGCACCCTCCTCGATGTCAAAGACAAGGTCCACCTCCCGGTCCGAGACCTTTTCGGACCTCCCCGTCACCTGGGCGGTATAGAACCCCTCGCTTTCATAGTAGGCCCGGATCTTGTCGGCATTCCGACCGAGGGCCTGAGGTTCGAACACCGTCCCGGGCGCAACGTCGATGCGTTCACGCACGTCCTTTTCCTCGATCTCCTTCGCCCCGACAATCTGAATCGACCGAATGCTGGGTTTCTCCGTGACCACGTAGATCAGGCGCAGTCCCCCTTCCAGGTCCTCCGCCTCGACCTTGACATCATCGAAGAAGCCCATTTTGAAGAGGGCCTCGACATCCCCACGGATTTTCTCGGGCGAGAAAGGATCACCAACGCGCGTCTGAATGCGCTGACGGATGGCATCAGACTCGACCTTTCGGTTCCCCCGAATATTGATCTCTTTGACCACGGGTACCTGCTGACCCCAGGCGACGCTGGGACACGTCTGGATCAGGAGGAAGGCAGACAATAAGAAAAAGACGGTCCGCAGGGCTCGCCCCATCTATCGATAACCTTTTCTGCAAGATGGAAATAGACCCCCGGCTTCTCAGGACAACGCGCGACTTATAGCATTGGAGGGAGGGAAAGTAAACCTAAAAAGGGTCCTGTCGGACCGTGGTTGGCGGGAACGGGGTCACTTAGTTGGTTTGACCGAGAAGATTGGTCACCTCCTCCGCCGTGAGCACGTCGACCCCTGCCTTCACGCGAACGGTGCTCCCCTCGGTGAGGCCTCCTCGAAGCATCTCTTCGGCCAAAAGATCTTCCACGTAACGTTGGATGGCCCGGCGCAGAGGTCTCGCCCCGAACTGCGGATCGTATCCCTTGTCGATGATGAACTCCTTGGCGTCATCGGACATCATCAGCGTGATCCGCTTTTCGTTGAGCTGTAACTGGAGGCGCTGCAGCATCAGGTCAACGATCTTCCGCATGTGCTCTTTCGAAAGGGGGTGGAAGACGATCACCTCATCAATCCGGTTCATGAACTCGGGATTAAAGGTCTTCTTCAGCTCCGCCAAGACCGTCTCCTTCATTTTGGCGTAGCTCTGCTCCTGGCTCCCCGTGGTGAAGCCCATGGGAGCATGCATGGTGATCTGCCGTGCCCCGATATTGCTGGTCATGATCAGGATCGTGTTCTTGAAGTCCACCTGTCGCCCGTAGCTGTCGGTCAGGTGGCCATCTTCAAAGATCTGGAGAAGGAGGTTGAAGACCTCCGGGTGGGCTTTCTCGATCTCGTCCAGGAGGATCACAGAAAAGGGGCGGCGGCGCACCTTTTCGGTCAGCTGGCCGCTGTCATCATAGCCGATATACCCCGGAGGGGCCCCGATGAGTCGCGAGACCGCGAAGCGCTCCATGTACTCCGACATGTCGACACGAACGATGGCATCCTCGGTCCCGAAGAGAAACTCCGCCAACGCCTTGGCCAGCTCTGTCTTTCCTACACCCGTCGGGCCGAGGAATATGAAAGACCCGACCGGCCTCCGAGGATTCTTCAGGCCAGAGCGGGAGCGCCGGATGGCCCGCGTCACCGCCCGGATCGCCTCCTCCTGCCCTACGACGCGCTTACCGAGATCCTCTTCCATCCGAAGCAGCCTCTGGGACTCGGCCTCTTCGATTTGGAACAGCGGAATGCCCGTCCACTTAGAGACGATGTAAGCGATATCCTCATCGTTGACTATAATCTTCTCTTTTGTTTTAAATTCTTTCCACTTATTCCTTCTTTCTTCAAGTTCTGCTCGAAGTTTTCGCTCGGCATCTCGGAGGCGTGCAGCCACCTCAAAGGCCTGTGTCCTGATGGCATCTTCCTTCTGCTGACGCAGGCGCTCCGCCTCATTCTCCATCTCCCGGATGTCCTCGGGGAGAATCAGCGACTTCAGGCGGGCGCGGGAGCCTGCCTCGTCCATGACGTCGATCGCCTTGTCGGGCAGGAAGCGGTCAGCAATATAGCGGTGCGACAGCCGGGCAGCCGCCACCACGGCTTCTTCGGTGATGACGGCGGAATGATGCGCCTCGTAGCGGTCCTTGATCTCGCGGAGGATTTGGATGGTCTCGTCCACACTCGGCTGGCCCACAAAGATCGTCTGGAAGCGCCGTTCCAGCGCCCGATCCTTCTCCACGTACTTGCGGTACTCATCCATGGTGGTGGCGCCAATCACCTGGATCTCCCCGCGGGCCAAGGCCGGCTTGAGCATGTTCGAGGCATCGATCGCGCCTTCGGCCGCCCCGGCCCCGACCAGGGTATGCAGCTCGTCGATAAAGATCATGACATTGCCCGCCTGCTGGATCTCTTTGATGACCGCCTTGAGTCGCTCTTCGAACTGGCCCCG
>JAKEGQ010000145.1 GCA_022615475.1 Candidatus Methylomirabilota bacterium
GGCCCGCCGACGGCGGCCTCCGGGGCCACGTGCCCTACCATGAAGCCGTACGTTGCCCCGGAGAAGCGGCCGTCCGTCATCAGCGCGACGGACGCTCCCAGACCCGCGCCGACAATCGCCCCGGTCACGCCAAGCATCTCGCGCATCCCCGGGCCCCCCTTTGGCCCCTCGTAGCGGATAACCACGACGTCGCCCGGTTTGATGCGCCCCCGCTTCACCGCCGCAAAGGCATCCTCCTCACGATCAAAGACGCGCGCCGGGCCCCGGTGGACCATGCGCTCATGCCCGGCCAGCTTGATCATGCACCCCTCCGGGGCGAGGTTCCCGCGGAGGACGGCCATCCCCCCGGTCGGCTTCAAGGGACTCCTGACCGGGCGAATAACCTCCTGCCCCGATGCCTCGCGCGCTGCCCGCGCCTCCTCGCCGATCGTCCGTCCGGTGACCGTCATCGCATCCGCGTGGAGCAGGCCGGCCTCGAGCAATCGGTGAGCGACGACCGCCATCCCGCCGGCGCGGTACATTTCGGGGGCGGTGAACCGGCCCCACGGCTTCAGATCGGCCAGGACCGGGATCCGGCGAGAGATCCGGTCGAAATCGTCGATGCCGAGCCGCACGCCCGCTTCGCGCGCAACCGCCAGCAGGTGCAACACAGCGTTGGTCGATCCCCCGGTGGCCATCACGCCTGCAATGGCGTTTTCCATCGCCTTGCGGGTGATGATCTGCCGGGGGGTGACGCCCCTCCGGAGCACGTCCATCACCATCCGGCCGCACTCGAAAGCGACCTCGTCCTTCCGGGCATCCATGGCGGGGACGTCGCCCAGCCCCATCGGCGAGATCCCCAGCATCTCGAAGGCGGTCGCCATGGTGTTGGCGGTGAACTGCCCGCCGCAGGCGCCGGGACCGGGACAGGAGGAGTCTTCGATGGCGCGGAACTCCTGGGCCGAAATCTTCCTGGCATTGAAGGCCCCGACTGCCTCAAAGACGTCCTGAATCGTCAGCCGACGCCCACCGTGCTCACCGTACATGATCGAGCCGCCGTAGAGCATGAGGCCCGGGACGTTGACGCGGACGAGCGCCATGACCGTTCCGGGGATCGTCTTGTCGCACCCGGACAGGGCGACCACGGCATCGAACATGTTGCCCCGGCTCACGAGCTCGATGGAGTCGGCAATGACCTCGCGACTGACGAGGGAGGTCTTCATCCCCTCGCTCCCCATGGTGATCCCGTCGGAGATGGACACCGTATTGAATTCCAGGGGCGTCCCGCCCGCCGCACGGATTCCCTCTTTCACCTTGGCGGCCAGGCGGCGGAGGTGGTAGTTACACGGGCCGATCTCGATCCAGGTGTTGGCGACGCCCACCAGGGGCCGCTCCAGGTCCTCATCCTTGAGGCCGATCGCCTTGAGCATCGCCCGGGCCGGCGCGCGATCGGGCCCCTCGGTAATGGCACGACTGTGCGCTTTCGGATCCACCTTCATACCGCATTCCTCCTCGCGTTCCCCTCGCTTGTCCCTCCCCATCCCCGAGGACCCAGAGCGGGGCTAAAGCAAACGCACAAAGTGCGCTTGCTTAGAGCAACGGTTCGGCCATGCTCACCGCCCTGAGCCTGTCGAAGGGTGGAGCAATAGAACAATAAAGTGATTTTGCAGGCGAAATGCTCCATTGTGGTTCGACAGGCTCACTACCCCGAGGAAGATCGAGGGGCGGTCTAATGCTCTATTGCTCGATTGTCAAATGCGTGTATTAGTATACTTGGTTACCACACTCCGTCAAGACAGGCTGGTCCGCTTCAACTGCCCTGCCGCGCCGAACCGGCGACGGCGGCCTGTCTCTCGCCCGCCACCTGGAGCGGCGGCACCAACGACCAGTCAAAGTCGAGTGAGCGTCCGGGACCCAGCCGTTCGACATGCTCACGGCATTCTGCGATGCGCTTCAGGAACTCTTGCAGCTCCACCCCACAGTAGCGGGGGGCGTGGGGTGCCACCTTGGCCCACCCGTTTCGGAACATGCTCATGGCACCACGGTAATTGTTGCGCTCTACGTGATAAAAGGCGACGCCGAGCTGGATCAGGCCCTGGAGAAACCGCCGCTCGGGCCCTCGCCAGTCCATCCAGGCCCCCTCGAGCAGCTCATGGAACTCGAAGAAGAGGCGGTGTCGCCACAGCAGGGCCGCTTGCTGAAGCGCGCCCGCGAGCCCCGAGGGGTAGCTCCGGCGGTGTAGCTCCCTGAGGAATTCCCAATAGACCGCAGCCCGGGCGCACACGAGCGGAAGCTCCTTCCGATATCGCGGGGCGATGGCCACCTGTTCTCCATCGCCGGAATGAAAGAGGCCCGATTCCGAGACGAGTCTCTTCCCCCACGCCTCGCCCGGGTCCCCGCACCACCGGAGCTCCGTCCGACGGCGTTCAACGAAGCGCGCCAATCGGACAAAGGGCACGGCGGAGGAATCGCGCCCCTCGGCCATCTGGCAGTATGCGCGAAGCCAGAATACGAGCAAGGACCGGTCGCGGTGCCGAATGGCCTCCATCAAGAGCTCGGCCACCTTGTCACGCAGCTCTGATCGCATCACGGGTGCCCCAAGAGTGCCAGCAGGCGGTCCACGTCCAGCAATGATCCTACGCGAGAGAGTTCAACCGAGGCCTTCGGAAAGTAGGGGACACGACCCAGAAGGGGTGTCGGGAGCCGCGCCCCGAGAGCCTCGAGGTTCGCCTCCTCGGCAGGGGTGGGCGGGCCGGTCGGACTATTCAGGATTACCCCGACGATAGACAGCTTTCTCTGTCTGGCCCAATGACAGGTGAGGAGGGTGTGGTTGATCGTCCCGAGCGACGTTCGCGCCACGACGAGGACCGGGATACGGAGCTTCTGAATCAGGTCCGTATAATCGGCCGTGTCGGTGAGCGGAACCAGGAGTCCCCCTGCTCCCTCCACGAGGGTCAGTTCATGACGCGCGCCGAGGTCGCGGAACCGTCCGGCAATCCGGTCAAGATCGATGGCGACGCCTGCCGCTTTTGCCGCCACCGACGGGGCGGTTGGCACCTCGAGCGCATAGGGACAGATTTCGTCCAACGAATCGGCCGCTCCTGCTCGCTCCATGAGATAGAGCGCATCCCGAGGCTCAAGCCCCCCATCCCGTCGGGGGCAGCCGGTCTCGACCGGCTTCATCACGCCCACATCGATGCCGCGGGCCCGCAAAAGGCTCGCCAAGAGCCCCGCGACGAAGGTTTTCCCCACGCCGGTGTCTGTCCCGGTGATGAAGAGACCCTTTCTCTTCACGCCGTCTTGTCCACCCCGCTGGCAAAGACCTGTTCCCGGTATGCGGCCCGAAGCGCGCCCGTCCGATCGAAGACGGAGCGCCCCGAAAAAGTCCCGGCAATCTCCCGAACCGGCACAACCTCGATCACGGCGTTGGAGAGCAGGATTTCGTCGGCCCCCTGCAGATCGGCCGCTGTCACCGGCCGCTCTTCTGGCACGAGACCATGCCCTTTGGCGCAGGAGAGCACCACGCCTCGCGCAATCCCCGGCAAGAGCCCCGCAGATACCGGAGAGGTGACCAGGTTGCGTCCCCGAATAAAGAAGAGGTTCGCGGTCGTCGTCTCGGTGACCTCCGCCCGCTCGTTGAGGAACAGGGCATCGTCATACCCCTGAAGCCGGGCCCATTGCCGAGCGTAACTGTTCTCAAAATAGTTGGTGGTCTTGAAGGCGAGCAGGGGAGACCCGGAAGAGCGGGCAAAGGGGGCTCTGATCAGACGCACCCCGTCCCGCTGATCGTCATCCGTCCCCTTCAGGTGTGCGGAGTGGGTGACCAAACGGGTCTCCTCCGGGCCCTCCTCTCCCCAGACCTCCAACGTCACCCGGAGGCGCGCCTCGGCCCCTTCAGAAATCCCTCGCAGTCCCTCTCCGACGGCCCTCCTGAAGACTGACGGCGAGAAGGGAAACCGGAAGAACTCCGCTCCGCGCGCCATCCGCCGGCAGTGCGCCTCGAGGAGAGGGACCTGGCGGCCCCGATACAC
>JAKEGQ010000146.1 GCA_022615475.1 Candidatus Methylomirabilota bacterium
ACCGCTTCCTGAAACTCTTCCACCGCAATCTTCGTACCAACATGCGCGTGTCCGTAAGTTGCTTAGATTTCAGGAGTCCTGAGATCGGAGGATCGTTTTGCAGGTGACGGTTTTTCGACGACTGTCGAAAAATGAGCAGCGAGAGCTCCGACGCCTAAGGCTTTGACTGCTGCACGTCATCGACGATGTACTTCAGGGGGTCGTGGGGCTGGTCGTTGAGGAGGACCTCACAACCTCTTCGGCTGCACCGCGACTACCGAAGGACCTTGACCCGCCTCATCGGGCCTTGCCCCGGCCATCCGGCACTGCCCTTCGAACAGTACCCCCTCCTCGAGGATTACCACAGGGGCCTCGAGGTCCCCGAAGACACGGGCAGCCCCCTTGAGCTCTATCCGCGAGCTGGCGCGGACGTTGCCCACCACCTCACCCATGATCACGATCGATTCCGCCTGGATCGTGGCGTTGATCACAGCCTTCTCCCCCACAATGAGGGCGTCCGTGGTCACGATCTCACCATGGAACCTGCCGTTCAGGAGGACGGTACCGGTACCGGTAAAGCTGTACTTCCCCTCGATCTCGGAGCCTTCATCAATGAAGGCCATGATGCCTGTGTTCTTCGCCGACGGCTTATTGGTGGAGTTCCACAACATGGTAAATCCCCCGAGGAGCGGTCGTTACTTGGCCTGGGCGAGCGGCTTTTCCTTCACCAGGTGGACTGCAGGCTTACTCTCCTCGGTCTCCTTGAGTTTGACGACGTTGCCGTTGAAGAAGCCACCCTTGGAGATCACGAGGGAATTGGTCTCGATGTTGCCGTCCACTCGTCCGCTGGGAGAGATTTCCACGCTCCCCGTCGCCACCATGTTTCCCTCGTACTCGCCGTGAATGATGGCGTCCACGGTCCGCACGTCGGCATGCACGGAGCCCCGCTCGCCAATGACGAGCTTCCCACCCACCTTCAGCTCGCCGCCGACCTTGCACTCGATCTCGATCGAGTCGGTGATGTCGAACTTTCCCTCGAGCCTCGCGTCGCCGCCCATGACGGTCAGCAGGGCGGACAGGGACGACTGCTTGCCGTTGTCCTGGAGCTCGGGAGGATCTTGTCTCAGGACAGGGGGATTGGTACGTCTCAACATCATGTTCTCCTCCTTCTCGGTGGGTCCGACGAGGACCCCTCCATGCGGAACGCCCGTGTGTGATCGGTCTCCATTTTTGGTGGACAAGTGCGCCGAAAACGAAACTAATGATCCCCGGAAAAGTATTGACTGGGGGTGCAAATTTCATGCCTTGCGCCTGGCCGCCCCAGCGGGGCGTGATTGGCCCGACACGGCGGTGCTTCCGTGCTACAATTTCGCACCCACGACACTCTGGTGTGAACCTTCCCTTTCGGGTGCAGCAAGCGACAGGCTGAGGAGTGGATTCGGCTACGGCTGCGATAGGTGAACGGCTGAAGCGGGCGAGGTCGGTCGTCGTCCTCACGGGAGCGGGGGTCTCGGCGGAGAGCGGCATCCCCACGTTTCGCGGTCCGGAAGGCCTTTGGCAACAGTATAAGCCCGAAGACCTCGCAACTCCTGAGGCCTTCCAGCGCGACCCGAGACTCGTCTGGCAGTGGTACGACTGGCGGCGCCAGAAAATCGCCCGGGCGTCCCCAAATCCTGCCCACCACGCATTGGTTCAGATGGAACGGATCGTTCCCGAGTTTGCGCTGGTGACCCAGAATATCGACGGCCTGCACCGTCTCGCGGGGAGCCAGCGACTGATCGAGCTGCACGGATGTATTTGGCGAATGCGCTGCCAGGCGGAAAAAACCGTTCGCGAAAATCGCGAAGTCCCTTTGCGGATCATCCCACCACGCTGCGACTGTGGAAGTCTTCTTCGCCCCGATGTGGTCTGGTTCGGTGAACCCCTCTCGGTTGAAACGCAGGTCCAGGCCTTTGCCGTGGCAGAATCGGCCGATGTCTTTCTCACGGTCGGGACCTCGGCCCTCGTTCAGCCGGCCGCCTTACTTCCCGCCGTCGCGAGGGAGCGCGGGGCCTTCGTCGTAGAGATCAACCCCACCTCGACTGCAATTACCCCCTTTGTTGACAGCCACTTGCAAGGCCAGGCTGGGATACTCCTGCCTAAGATTCTCTCCATTCTGTCAAAGGACTAGGCGGAAACCGTTAAAGTTGAGTATTAGAAGATCCGAAAAACCACTTGACAGATAAGGCTTTTCCGCTTCTAATTTCGGCGACACAGTCTGGGAGATCTTTCACGTGACACGCGACACAAAGACCGGTCTCGGCTTCGGCCTTGTCGCCGTACTGCTCGGCGGCTGTGCTCCCATAGGACTCATCGCGTCTTTCGGCGGGTCCGCTCTCGCCGGGACTTTCTTTGTCAGAGGTCAGACGGTCGAGCGCACCTTTGTCTCGCCGATGCCCGAGGTCAAGGACGCCTGCCGCCGAGCGCTCGAGGTAATGGCCCTCACGATCACGCAGGAAGGGCCCTACGGAAAGGAATACCTCATCTTCGCCGCCGCGCCGCCCCAGTACGAAGTCGAGGTAACCATAACCCCTATCACATCGAAGGCGACCAGGGTTTCGGTGAATGCCGACTCCCTTCCTGAGCGGGATAAGGCGACCGGTCTCGAAATCCTCAATCAGACGGCCGCTGCCCTCTCGCCCTCTCCACCGTCTCAGGCCTTCGTCGCCTCAAACGGCGCTGCCCAGTCGCCGACCACAGCTCTGCGATCGGTGGTGCACCCGGAACCCTCTTCGGTTCGACTCACCGCCGGGGTAGAGATGTCCCCCTCGCCCAAGTCCCCCCCTGTGGAGCATGAGGAGAGGATGAAACCGGAGGAGATCTATGACATGGCCATCAATGAATACACCCGGGGTGACTTTCCCGCCGCAATCGCACATCTTCGCACATACCTTGCCGCCAAGCCTCACAGCGCTCAAAAGCCCAAGGCCCTCTACTTGCTGGGAGAATCCCTGTATAGCCAGCGAGAGTACACGGACGCGCTCCTCCAGTTCGAGACCATCCTCCAGGACTATCCCCAGAGCCCCGAAATCCCCCGGGCCCTCCTGAAGAGCGCCCA
>JAKEGQ010000147.1 GCA_022615475.1 Candidatus Methylomirabilota bacterium
GCCTATGCCGAGGTCATTCCCATCGTGCTGCAGCATCACGAGTGGTTCGACGGGACCGGGTACCCCGATGGACTGGCGGGTGAGGCCATCAGCCTGGGCGGCCGCATCTTCGCCGTGGCTGACGTCTATGACGCCCTCACCTCAGATCGACCCTACCGGGCCGGACTCGACCCTGAGCACGCCATCGAAAGCATCAAGCAGGGCACTGGCCGGCAGTTCGATCCGAGGGTGGTGGAGGCTTTTTTGGAAGTCATGGCCGAAGAGGGGACCGGGTCGCCATCCCAGTCAGCGCAGTCGCGCTCCTTCATTGCCTCGTAGGTCCGAGTAGGCCTACCTCCACGCTCACCAACGTCTCCCACAACAACCCCCCTCCGGGAACCCCAAGAGGGATCCTGATCGGCAAAGGTTACTGGTTCGAAGGATAAGGGGGGTTACCGGATCTCGCCGACCCGGTGGAGCTTGATGGCATTGACGGTCCCCGGCTTCCACAACGGAGTGCCCGAGAGAATTACCAGGGTATCTCCGGGCGCCACCCATCCCTCAGCCAGGAGCAGCCCCTCCATCTCATGGAACATCTCGACGAGGGTTTCTCGCCGCCGGATGACGAGGGGAACGACTCCCCAGTAGAGGGCCATGCGCCGCCGAGACTCCTCCCAAGGGGTGAGAGCCAAAACCGGCACCTCGGGCCGGTCCTGGGAGATCAGCCGCGCGGTGAGACCGGACTCGGTAAAGACGACAATGGCCTTGGCGTGGAGGCTCCTGGCGGCCCGGCAGGCTGCGTCGCTGGCCACCACCGGAAAGCTCTTCTCATCCGCCTGGGGTAAAGGAGGGAGACGCAGGTAGGGCTCTGCCTTCAGCGCGATCCGGGTCATCATCTCCACCGCCTCGATCGGGTAGCTCCCGGTCGCCGTCTCCGCCGAAAGCATCACCGCGTCGGTGCCATCGAGGATGGCATTGGCGACATCAGAGGCCTCGGCCCGAGTCGGCCTCGGATGCTCCACCATCGACTCCAGCATTTGCGTCGCGATGATCACCGGGACCTTGTACCGGCGGGCCTGGCGAAGAATGAACTTCTGAAGCATGGGCACTTCCTCGATGGACATCTCCAGCGCGAGATCCCCTCGAGCGACCATGACCCCGGATGCGATCTGCAAGATATCATCGAGGTTTCGAATGGCCTCCGGCTTCTCCAGCTTGGCGATCACCGGGATCTTGGCCCCCCACGCCCCCAGAAAGTTCTTCACCTCGACCAGGTCGGACGCGTTCCGGACAAAGGACGTGGCCACATAGTCCACCCCCTGAGCAATGCCGAACTCGAGATCCTCCAGGTCTTTTTTGGTCAGTGCAGCCCGCTGCAGTCGCCCGCCGGGGAGACCGATGCCCTTGTGGTTCCGGAGGACTCCCCCCGCCACGACCCGACATCGCACCTGGACCCCGTCGCTTTCCAGCACCTTCAGTTGAATCAGCCCATCATCCGCCAGAATCGTATCGCCGGGCCGCACCTCCCCGAAGAAGTCGGGGGACGGGGCGTGGGCACGCTCAGCGGTTCCCAGGATGGGCTGGCTCGTGATGACGAACTCGGCCCCCGTTCGGAGCAGCGCCGCTCCACCCTCAAAATCCCCCAGTCGGATCTTGGGCCCGGGAAGGTCCTGGATGATCGCCACCGGCTTTCCGAGTTTCGCATCGAGGCCTCGTATCCGCTGGATCACCCGGGCGTGCTCCTCGGAGGTGCCATGGGCGAAGTTCAGACGAGCAACGTCCATGCCGGCGAGAATCAGACGCTCGAGGACCTCTTCCGACTCGCTGGCCGGTCCGATCGTACAAACAATCTTGGTCCGGCGCGCCTCTCCGCTTTTCTCGGGAGCCATCATTCCCCCCGTCTCGACTGCTCAACGGATATCATAGATCGGCCCCGGCCACAAATGGAATGGCGGGATCGGGAGGGCTCTGGAACGTGTAGAATCAAAGGCGCGGGGCCGAATCAAGGCCGCTGCTGGATAACCTGGCAGGCTTTCAAGGCCGACGAGGGATTGAAGACTTTGATCATGCTCTCCGCTTCCGCCAGATCGAGGCCATTGACGGAAGGGCCTCCCCCGTCTCATTGTACGCGGTGGCCACCTCGACCTGATACCCGTCCTGCCGCAACCGCGTCGCCAGGGTGTCCGCATCCTTGGCCCGTACCCCTTTCGGGGCGGCGCCGCGTCGGAAGGCATTCGTCACGAACTCGAATCCCTCGTCCACCAGGCGGCGGATGCCGCCGTCCCGGGCCACCATCAGTTTCAGATACGCCTCTCGCCCGTAATCCTCCTCCACGATCGCCTCACTCGGAGCGCGGGGCACGGCGGCGGCGCGGAAGCCACCGGGGCACACACTGCTGATACACGCGGTAGGCATCACCAAAGCGCACCTGCAATGCTGGCTCCTCAACGGCGGCCACGTACCAGTGTGCCACGCCCACCACGACACCGAGATAGAGCAGGATCGCCACCGATTCGGCCAACAGAGCCTCCCCTAGCAGAACGGCAAAGGCACCGACGAGCATGGGGTGCCGGACAGCCTGGTAGGGCCCGGCCAGGACAAGCCGCTCCGGAGGACGCCAGGGGGCCGGCGTGCCCTCACCGCGAGTGACCAAGACTGTGGCCGACCAGATCCCGAGCCAGGGGCCGAGGCAGATCGGGATGAGGCCGAGCCATCGGAGAGGACCGAGAGAGACGGGCGTCAGATGCGAATCCCACTTCGTGACGAGGAGGGGTAGAAGGACCAGGATCGTGAAGGTAAGGAGCACCGCCGAGAGCAGGGCCCACCGACGGGAGGGCAGGCGCTCATCGACACTCACAGCGACCGGCTCTCCCCACTCCTTTCACTCACCGCGCCCTCCGTCACTCACCGCTGGACCACGACGTTGGTGGTCGTCTTCACGACGGCGGGCAGGGCCTGGATCTTGTCTACCGTATCCCACAGGGCCCCCAGCTCGTCCACCTCGACCATCACGATCACGTCGAACCGTCCGGTGACGACATCGGCTCGCGTCACGCCGGGCAAGGCCATGATCGCCTCTGCCACCTTGAGATCCCGGGCCTTGGTTGCCTCGA
>JAKEGQ010000148.1 GCA_022615475.1 Candidatus Methylomirabilota bacterium
CTGGCGCTCGGGGAAGCGGTTCTCCGGTTTGATCGTGAATCCCTGCCCCGTCCGGACAAACTGCTGCTCGAGCTGCTCCGCCTTGCCCGCCGGTAGAGCATAGGTCTTGAGGAACTCCAGTTCGTCTGCTGCTATGGTCTGGCCCCGGAGCGCTCGGATCAGGAGGGTCAGGCAGGTGCGGGCGTCCTCCTTGCGAGTCGGAGCCACCGCATCTTCGAGATCGAGGAGGAGGATGTGGGCGGGCGATTGAGCCGCCTTGATTGTAAAGTACCAGTTGTCTCCCGGAAAGATGTGCTCAATCGGTCGAGGGGAATATTCCCAGGCGAGCTGCTCCATTGCTGCCTTACGGGTCGCACAGGGATCGACCCGCTTCAGGGCCTGCCACCGCTCTTCGATCTCGGCGTCAGCCTGGTCCTTGTCGCCTCCGAACGCCGCTACTATCTCGTCCCAGGTTCGCTCGTCCACGGCCCCGTCCTCCAGACGCTCGAAATTGCCAGGACGGTTGGTCTTCCGGAATTCTATGCGGGCCTTGGATTCGGCACTCTTTTCTCGGCGTTGCCCCGGATGACCTTTGCTGTAGGAAATAGGGGTAGCATTATGTAAGCAAAAGGATGATCGGTCAAGCCCTTTCCTTTTTCGTTAGTTGGGGAACGAAGCGGAGCCTTGTGCGGTTAGAAGGAGGGTTCTGACCGGTCCATGAGCTTGATCGCCTGCCCTTGAAGAGTGAGGTCCCCGCACTGGTTCGTCACCGCGATATCGATCGGGACGATCGGGGCCCCCTCCCTCTCGTGCGACCGGCGGATCTGGTCCGGTGGCGGGACGGTGGTGGCAAGGCTGAGCTGGTCTCCAGGCTCAATCGGCCCGCCGAAAGAAAAGATCCGGGCCGAGAGGAGAAAGTGGCCGGGTGAGCTTTCGGCCGAGGCCATCGCCATCGTCTCGAGCGCGAGGAGGGGGCTTAGCTGGTGCGGGTAAAGGGGGCCGAACAGGGCCTGGGTGGCGCGCACCAGCTCGGGGGTGATCGTCTTGGTGAAGGTCCGGTGGCGGGGAGTGGCCGGATCGGTGAAGTCGGGGACGCTGGGGGGCATCGCGGGGGTGACATCTTGGGCCCAGTGTCTCAGCCAGGTGAGCTCTGCTGGGGGAGTAGTGCAGATCTCTCCCACCTTCTCCTGCTTCAAGGTTGCCTTCCCCTCACAGACGACCTTCCCCTCCTGATTGGCCAGGGTAAGGTGGAGACGCGCACTTCTCCGGTCCGAAACTTCCTGCACCTCGATGTGCGGTGTGAGGCTGTCCCCGCAATAGACCGGGGCCCGGAAGTGGGCCTCGAGCGCCCCCACAGCATATGCAGGCCGCAGGCGCCCGAGGCTGGCCAGGAGGGTGCAGACGGTGAAGAGGTCATGAGCCACCAGCCCGCGAAACCGGGACTGCTCCGCATACGCCCGGTCCAGGTGATAGGGGTTCCGATCCCCCGAGGCCTTGGCGAAGGCCTGTACCATCCAGGGGGTCACAGAGACCGCATCTCCTTGGGGCCGCTCCCCAGCAAAGAACCCCTCACCACCTTGCTCTCCCGCGTCCGGCGTGAGCGCAACCAAGAGGCGATCGCGGGCCCCCGCATACCTCTTCGCCTCGGCCCTCGAGAGCTGCTTAGCCTTGAGCGCCCGCTCCAATTGCCGGTAGTAGACCCGGATCTTGTTCGCATCCACCAGCTCGTGCTGGCCGGTCACGGGGTCGGCGTAAGCGACCGCCCCCAGATTGCGCTCCTGATCGGCGGCGGCGTAGAGCTCCAGGATCTCAAGAGCCCGCTCCGTGCTGTTCATCCATTGTGTCTGAGAGGCATCCACGTGCCCGTTCCTTCGAACTGTGAGGTGAGTTCCGTCAAGGTGGGGTGTGAGGGGAACGGGGTGCAAGAATCGCTCCAGTCCTAGACGACCTCGACTGGGGCGGGTGTAAGTGGTGAGGGAGGATCGGAAGGTGGGAAAGCAATACGCCGATCAGGGGTGGCCCTGATCGGCGCGCTCTAGGGAACTCGGAGCAACGTAATGCTCGGTGCTAGCGTGACCAGCCGGCTACCGCGGGACTCGTTGCTGGCTCCGGTTTGCCGGCCCTGCTCGGGATCTCGAGATCCTCGATGTATCGTGCGGAGTTGCCGTGAGCCTCCTTCAGATAGACGGCCTGAAGCGAGACTCCCTGTGCCCTTTCCAAGACGTGCTGAGGAATCGTGATGGAAGCGTACGCCTCGGCCCCGGGTCGCAGGTCCCGTGGCGTCACCGGAATGCGGAGCTTCTGCAGGGGTTCGCTTCCCCCCCTGATCTCTCCGACGAGGATAACATCTGACAGCGCTTCGCGGCCTTGGTTGATCAGGCGAAGCTGGATCGTCCGGGGACGTCCTTCCCATTCCACCATCCCCGCGGGCTCTACCCGGAGAGTCTTTTTTCCACGGAAGAGCGGAGGGTTCTTCTCAGGCGCAAGGGGGAAGGCATAGACGAGGCGTTTCGGCGTAGGGTCGGCGACGGGGTAGCCCGTGAACTCCTGCACGAAGACGTAAAGCTCCACCTTGTGGGCGGCCGACAGGAGGGTCGCGGGGATCTGAGTCCGGATGAACTCCACGTCGTCCCGTTCCAGGCGGCTGAGCCGAGTGACGGGATAGGAGAGGTCAATTCGTCGCCCGTCCTGGTCAAAGACGTGCGCCTCGACCCGACGAAGGTCCCAGCGATCCACAGAAACGTTTTGGAGTTGGTAAACCAACACGAGCCCTTCAGGCCGAGGATCTCTTCTCACCTCGCGGACCTGGATGTTTATGGCTGCTGCCTCGCGTATCCCCACCATTCCCAGCAGCAAGAAGCCGAGGGTAATCCCTATCAGTGTTCGCATGGCTCCACCTCCCTTTGGTGTGCAGGACGGATAAACCCCCCTTGCTTCCCACCCCCCGATCACTAGTGCCGGGTCTCTCCCACATGCAGATTCCTGCCTTTAGACCCGTTGGCTCTTAGATGCGGGAGAGACCGCAAAGGATGCGTCCTAGCGCGATGGCCTTATTCACTCGAGCCCTTCAATACAGGTTACGTATGGGTGCGACGGGTTGGATTGGTCCTACGCGTGTTGCATAGCACGTTTGGCCGCCCCCGGAGCGTGGACGTAGAGCTCGGCGGGAGTCGGCTTGGTCGTCTTTGACCCGGGCGGCGGGTTCATGGCGTACCTCGCCTCCCGCAGATGATTGGCGTACTGCCGCTCGGTGTTGTAGACCGTGCCGAACTTCCAAAGGCTCCGCACGAAGTTGGTCTGGCCGCGGCACAGCAGTCGGAGCGCAATGGACGAGGCCTTCCGGAGGGCGGCGACGCCGAGATGCTTCCGCCGCAGGACCGCCTGCGACTTGACCAGCTCTTCGTAGAACCGCTTCAGGGGCATTTTGGTTGGCAGGACCGCATGCTGGACGTCGAAGAGCCGGTAGTCGAGAGTCGTGAGCTTGCGGGACTCCGTGTGCCAGGTTTCGGTCCCCGGGTAGGGGGTGCTGACGGTGAGATGCACGATCTCTGGGACGCTCATCGCCCACTCCCGCACCATCGAAAACCGCTCCTCGTCCCACCCAGGATCGGCGATGATGTTGATGGCCACCCGGATCCCCAGCGACCGCGCGACCTCTAAGGCCTTGAAGTTCTCGCTGGGGGTGATCCGCTTGCGGTGGAGCTTGAGTCCCTCCTCATCCAGCGCTTCCAGTCCGAGGAACATGTATCTGAGCCCCAGCCGCTTCCAGTAGGCGAAGAGCTCCTGGTTCCGCAGCAGGACATCACAACGCGTCTCGAGATAGTACTGCTTTCGGATCTGCCGTTTCTCGATCTCCTTGCCGATGGCAAAGCCGTGCTCCGGGTGAATGAAAGCCACATCATCGACGATGAAGGCATTCGGCTCGGGGATGCGGGCCAGCTCGTCCGCGGCCACCTCGGGAGAGATCTTTCGGTAACTCCGGCCGTAAAAGGTCCACGCGCTGCAGAAGGTGCAGTCCCAGGGGCAGCCGCGGGTGAACTCGACGGAGGCGCAGGGATCAAGCACCCCGATGAAGTACTTCTTCCGTCTGCGGGTCAGGTCCCTGGCCGGCAGATGCTTGTCCAATGAAAGGAGAAGGGCCGGAGAGGGCCCCATGCCCTTCAGGGTCACCACGCCGGGAAGCGCTTCGAGATTGCCGTCGGGGATCGTCTCCAGGATCCGGGGCGCGATCGCCTCGCCCTCCCCTCGCACGGCGCAGTCGATGGCCCCCTGCGCGTGCTCGAGAATTTCCCTCGCGATGAAGGAGGCACTATGCCCTCCGATGAAGACGAAGCACTCGGGGAGGCGCCGTTTGGTCTCGATCGCCAGGTCGATGACCTCAGGGACGTTGGCGAGATAGTTGAGGGAGAATCCGACTGCGTGGGGGCGGAAGGCGTCGAGCTCGTTGAAGTAGTCGGGGTGGTGGAAGATCTGGAGGTCGAGGAGTCGGACATCGTGTCCGGCGGACCGGACCGCGTCGGCCACCAGCTCCAGGCCGAGGGGTTCCAGGCGGAGGTAGATCTCCGAGTACATCAAGGGGCTTGGATGGAGCAAGAGGACTTTCATGGTGTCCTCCCGGGTTCGGGGCAAAAAAGCGAGAAGGAGGGGTCATCCTTGAGAGGCTGTAAGTATCCCGCGCTCAGCCGAGGATGTCAAGGGCCGATCACCGGCGCGGACGTCCGATCTGAAGCTTTTGTCGATTGGCGATGGCATCGAGGCCTGCGCGCGCGCGGGCAGCGGTGTCGGACGAGGGGTTGAGATCGAGCGCATCGAGGAAGTGCTGGTACGCCGAGGTCGCGAGATTGGGGGAATCCAGTTGCACCGAGCCTGCCCCCACGTGCGCCTCGGCGGCGCCCGGTCCCTCCGGATAGTCACGGAGGTGGCGTCGGTAGACGGTGAGGGCAGCGTTGGGGTGGCCGTTCTGCTGCAACCAGTCGGCCAGTGCGAGCGAGTCTTCCGGCTGGAGCACGCGCCGCGTCTGGTCGGGTGAGAGCGCGAAATACGCCTGTGCCGCCGTGGCGAAGTCGCCGCCGGCGATCGCTCGGGTAAGAGCCTGTGCGGGCGTCTCCCCGGTCTCGACGGCAGCGGACACCGCCCGGTACTCGGGCGGGCGTCCGGTGACCCCTCGTCGGTCCATCACCCATGCCACGACCAACCCCGCCAGAAAGCCGCCGATGTGGGCGCCGTGCGCCACCCCGCCCCCCGCGCCGCGCGTGATGAGAAAAGGGAGCAGGTTGTCCGCCAGCAGGTAGAGCCCGAGCACGATTCGGGCCGGCACCATGAACACATTCATGAAGAAGGGGAAGAAGAAGAACAACAGCCGAACCGAATTGCGCGGAAACCAGAGGAAATAGAAGCCGAGGACGCCTGAAATGGCGCCCGAGGCCCCGATCAGTGGCAGCGGCGACTCGGGGGCGAAGAGGGTGTGAAACAGCGTGGCCGCCACCCCGGTCACCAGATACCAAAAGAGATAGGACAGGTGCCCCATGCGTTTTTCGACGTTATCGCCGTAGATCCACAGAAAGAGCATATTGCCGAAGAGGTGCAGGAAGCCGGCGTGCAAAAACATCGCGGAGAAGAGGGTAACTATCGTCGGCGCTGCGGGTCGAAACCCGTATCGAAAGACAAAGAGGTCGTACTCGGATATGTGGGACAGGATCTCTTCTACTGGGGCCTGGCGCGGCAGGGTTTGCTTGATGAGGCGAACGTATTCCCAGAGGGCTGGGTCGTTCGGGTCGGGCGCCTGTGCGCTCAGGGGCAGCGCGATGAGGATATATGCGGCACAGTTCGCGAGGATGAGGGCATACGTGATAAGGGGTGTCCCCTCCGGGTTGGGCGCATCACCGAGTGGGAGGATCATGCCTGGCGCTCCGTGAAGATCGTGTGGCGTGCGCTATATCCGATAGCTGCTCTGTGCCCCGGCGTGGGTCCATTCGGACTCGGTGACGCGGGGCCTGTCCGCGGTGGGGTCGCCCATGGCAAGCGGCTTGCCCGCCGCCCGCCAGGCCGCCGTGCCGCCTGCGACGCTCGCCACTTGATTGATGCCCATCTGCACCAAGAACTGCGCTGCCCGATACGAGCGCATTCCGCGCTGGCAGACGAGCATCACGGGTCGGTCACGCGGCACCTCGTCGAGACGGGATGCGAGGTCTGCTTGGGAGAGGCTCACCGCCCCGGGGACGTGCCCGTGCGCGTACTCCTCCGGCTCACGGACATCCAGGACGACGGTCTCCGGTGGTCGGACTTCCAATGCGTCGATATCGATCTCCCGGACGGGAGCGGCGGAGGTCAGCATGGCCCACGCCATGTCGGCCAGGCCACGGTTGGTCGCCTCGATGGCGGTCATATTCAGCGGGCGCGCCGGCACCCCATCGACGAGGGTCGAGATGAAGGTCCGACGGTCCAATCGAGCCAACGGATTGTACAACCGCTCAAAGCCGATGGTCGTGTTGGGGCGGCCACACATCCCCTTGCCGCACGGCCCCTCGAAGTGACCGGGGAAGACGGCCACCCAGTCCGGTAGCCGGAGCAGACGCGACACACTCTCATGCTGGGCGGCGGCATCCCCACCGCCGAAGTCTGGCCGGCCCACGTCGCCGACGAGCAGGGAATCGCCCGTGAGTACCATGGAGGGCTCCGGGCTGCGAGGTGGGTTCACGATCAGAATCGAGATGAGCTCCGGGCGATGTCCGGGCGTGTGCAGGATACGCAGGCGCAGCTGTCCGAGGGGCAGTTCGTCTCCGTCTTTGAGGGGCCGAGATGGATAGGTCACCCCGGCCGCCTCGTGCAGACACAGCTCGGCCCCATGCTTGGCCTGAAGCTGGCGCGCCCCCGACACGTGGTCCGCGTGGACGTGGGTGTCGATCACGTACCGCAGCCGAAAGTTGCGCTCCCGCAACAAGGCCTCATACTGTTCTGTCTCGATCGACGGATCGACGATCGCCGCCTCGTGCGACTGACGGGACGCTACCAGGTACGATGCGCAACCGCAGCGTTCATCGAGAATCTGCTTGAAGTACATCCCCTCTCCTCTGCGACCGATTTAAGTATTTCCCACGCCTGAGAGGGTGTCAAGCCCGATCGAAGCCGAGGTTCAGATTGCTCTCCCGATCAGGCGAGACGACACCCCGGTAAGCCGTGCATTGGCGAGGGGAATGTGAGTGACAAACTGTCCGCCCCGGGATGGCCCGGCGACACAATGGCCGGCTTTGGCCCCTCAGAGAATCGGGCCTGCGCTTGAAAGGCGGGGTCTATGGCCCCGTCGGGCCAAAGAATTCAGAGGCTTGGCCCCCCCCTCATCACTCGAATGCTTGGCATAGTTGTCGCAATGTCGGGTCCAAAGTTGAAGGCTCGAGTGAGGCTGGTCCAGGGAAGCCATCCGAGATCGAACGGTTGTGGCGTGGATCGTATGAGTTGTGTGGAGGTGATGATGCAGAGACGGCCAGTTCTAGTCATAGACGACGATCCCCGGTCCTGCGAGCTCGTCACAGATATTCTCAGAAGCGTGGGCTTCGAGGTCCGTTCGGCTCCGGATGGGGCGGCGGGGGTCGAACTGGCCGGCGTCGTGCAACCCAGCGTCATCCTCCTGGATATGATGATGCCCGGCATTGACGGCGTCGCCACCCTGGCGCGCCTGAAGCGGGACCCAATCCTCGCGGATGTCCCCGTGATCGGCATGACCGCCTCTACGGACCTGACGTACACCGGTAAGGCCTTCCGCGCCGGAGCCAATTTCTTTGTATCAAAGCCCTTGAGTCGGGCTAGCCTTGTCCGCGTCGTGGAGCTGGCGGCATATAAGGTCGAGCAAGATGCGCCGGCGCGCCATCATCGGCGCCACCCACGTTTCCTCGCTGACCTCGCCGTCCGGTGCCTTGTGGGTGCAGGCGCGAATGGGTCTCGGGAGCTCGTGGGGACCTCGGGCAACCTGAGTCTCGGTGGCCTCTTAGTCTTGTTGCCCGAGAAGCTGGCGGCAGGTACCCTCTTGGGGATTTGGCTCGGGCTCCCCGAGAGGGCCATTTTGGCTGCCGGCAAGGTGGTGTGGCTGGATCCCAAGCTGACGGTCGACGGGAGGCTCCGCCATGGAATCCAGTTCGTCCGGTTTGGCAGTGACGCGAGTCTCGTAGGGTATCGAGGTTACCTCACCCAGATAGCTCCGAGCCAAGGGTCATGAGAGCTGGGAACGAAGAGCGGCACCTCGGCCAGTACCCGCAGGGTCAATCCGAGTGAGAGGAACGCAGGGCGAAGCGGTAAGAGGCTGCGACGAAGAAGCCGAAGTCACCCCCGGCATCGGCTAAGGTGAAGAGATTCTCCGAGATCCCCACCTGGAGTCGCCAGGCAGGTGTGGGGGCCCAGCTCAGCCCAAGGGATGGCCAGTCTGACCAGTCGTCAAGAAAGTCCAGCCCGGTGTCGTGGAACGCCCCGCTATTGGCGCTGAGTTGTCCCACGATGGCGAGCTGGGGGTTGAAGCGGTACTCCACCCCGAGCATTCCGGAAAAGATCGGCTGGGGGTTCAGGCCGGTGCCCTCGAACCAGTTCCCGATGGGGAAGGTCCCGTTGAAATTCCCATAGAAACTCCACCGCCCCAAAGTCTTCTCCAGGGCGATCCCCAAGGCCACGTCCGGGCGGCCGCTCCCCAGGGCGGCATCCGGGTCACCCGAGGGAGCCTTGAATGCCAACCGTAGTGCCACCGCTGGCGTTGATGCGGTTTCGCTGAGCTGGGACGGCGCCCACTTGGCCTGGATCGCCACATCCCCGATGCCCACGCGGCCGTCTATACCCTGGAGGACCGTCTCGCCGTTGCGGCTGACCCGATAGGCGAACTCGTTTTGCATATCCTGCTGGCGTTCCTCGGCCCGGAGGGTTCGTTCGTAGTCGATGAGTCGTTCAAACGAGTCGATAAAGCCATCCATGAATCCCCCGTAGGTGGCAATGATGGGCACGTCGATACCCAGCTCCCACTCATCGCCGAGGCCGATCCGCGCCTGAAGATTTGCATATGTCATCTCCAGGTCGAGACGGCCACTCAGGCCTGCGCGACCCACCCCCTCCGCCAGCGTATTGGTCTCGGAGATGTCGAGGCGGAGAAGGACCTGCCTGTCACCGACGGGGACCGCCCGCTCTGGCACGAACTGAAAGAAGAGGAGTTGGATAGGGGATTGATTCCGAATCGCCAGAGGGCCGTGGATTTCCTCGACACCCGACGCAGGGGGGACCAGAAAAGTCCATGAGGCGACGCCAGCCGCTACAACCGAACGGATGAGTGTAGGTCGAGCCATGATGCGGCCCTCCGACGAATGCCCCACATCACCACTGGTTTGACTCTTACTCGAATCACCCGGCCGCTGCAAGGCCCTAGTGCACCCACCGTTCCGCGCCCCTGTCATTTGCAAGTTGCGCCGGGCCCTTCGCCCCGAGTATCGTAGCCCCGAAAGGGGGACGATCGGGCATGGCCAGATGCGACTGGGCGATCGTGTGTGATTACGCCTTTCTGGATGAGAACCGAAAGATGTGCATGGTTGGAGTATTCGATCGGATTTTCGCCACCGCAGTTCCCGCGATTCACCACCAGGTGTCCTTTGTTCTCAAGCTGATCGGGGAACCCAAGGAGAGAGTGCAGATCCGCGTCGATGTCGTCCGCCCGAACGGTGACGTCCTCGGCAAGATTGAAGGGGCCGGCGAGTTGGGCGATGATGGAACGTCGCAGCTGAATCTGGGGATGAGGGGGCTCCCTCTTCCTGACTTCGGGATCTATGCATTCAATATCTACATCGGTGACCAGTTCGAGAAAACGATAGGCATCACGGTCGCCCGAACCCCGGAGAAGACCAAGTCACGGTGAGAGAGAGCCTTCACGGATCCCATCCTTGCGCCCTAAGCTTCAGGAGGGCAAAGAGTTTGGCGTCGCGTCGCGCGATGGCGGCCTCGTGGGCTCCGGGGGGGTACCCGTAGAATCCCTGGCCCGCCCTTGCCCCGGTGTGGCCCCGGGCCACCTTATCCGAGAGACTGCACTGCGGCTCTTTGGCCGATGACAGCTCCGGGTATAGATAGCTGGCGATCGCGTGAAAGGTTTGGATCCCGGCGAGGTCCATGATCTGCATGGGCCCGACCGTGGCCCACCGAAGCCCCAACCCGGCCGTCACGGCTAGGTCGACCGCCTCGGGGCTTGCGATCCCCTGCTCGATCAGGTGGACCGCCTCGCGAATCAGGGCGAACTGCAGGCGGTTCCAGAGGAAGCCGGGCACATCCTTTTCCACCCGGATGGGGATCCGGCCGATCCGGCGGACTAGGTCGCAGGTCAGGTCCACGACGTCGGCGGAGGTCTTCGCGCCCCGAGTTACCTCCACCGGCGGCATCAGATGGGGTGGATTCATCCAGTGAAGCCCCACCACCCGCTCAGGCCGGGTGGTGGTGGCGGCGATTGCCGTGATGGAGAGACCAGAGGTGTTCGTCGAGAGGATCGCCTCCGGAGGTGTGCTGCGATCCAGGGCGGCGAAGATCCGGCGCTTGAGATCGAGATCTTCGGGCGCGCTCTCGTTCACGAACTGAGCGTCTCTTGCTGCCGCCTCTAGATTGGTTGTCGTCTGGATCCGGGAAAGGGCTTGAGCGGCTGCAGGTGCAGAGAGAAGCCCGGCCGCCACCATCAACTCCTGGTTCTTGGCGATGCGATCTCTGGCTGCGGCTAGGGTCTCCGCGTTTCGTGCGTGAAGGCGCACCTCGTAGCCCGCCTGGGCAAAGTGCTGGGCAATGCCGCTGCCCATCACCCCAGCCCCGATGACGGTCACCGCC
>JAKEGQ010000149.1 GCA_022615475.1 Candidatus Methylomirabilota bacterium
CGGTTTCCGGTAGCGAGGCGCGTCGGGAGGATCTGCGGTAAGATGTTGGCCCGATTCGGGATCGGGACCTTTCAAGGCTATCCGGTCCTCTTTGCCCCCGTCTATCCCAACGTGGGTGCGGTCCCTCTCGGACCGCTCGGCCTCGGGATCGAGTCGTTTCTGATTTGCAACAGCTTCGTCTGGCGGCAGCATCTAAAGGGACGTCGCTGGGCGACCTCGATCCTCATGCACGAGGTGGGGCACCTCGAGGATTTCGCGGCGCATCCGTGGCAGCTTGGACCGCTTATCCTTCTTCGGGTCGGGGCCCCTCACGCCCCTTCGGTTCGGGTCCTTCTGAATCTCTGGTATCTCTACCTCGAAGGCAAGGCCAATCTCCGGGCACTCGAGCAGGGAGCCTCTCCTGTCATCCTCGCCGTGAGCTACCTGAGCTACCTCCGCGCCCTCCGCAGGTCCCTCACGCGGTCCCGCCGCTAGGGCCATTACACAGTCAAGATCGGCGCTTTACTTTTTAATTTGCGCTCAAGAGGGTAAAAATGTTACCCTTTTGAACACAAATCGAAAAGTGAGGTCCAGATGACAGATGTGGACGGATTCTTTCAAGCCCATCCGGTATTTACACTCAGCCAGTTTCGCAAGCTCGTAGGCGGGAAGGCTACTGCCTCCACAACCCAAACAAGGGTCAAGTACTACCTCGCTCGTGGGCGCCTGAGGCTGGTGGAGAAGGGCGTCTACGCTGTTGTCCCCCCGGGTGTGGATGCCGAAAAATTTGCTCCCGATCGTTTTCTCGTAGCGGCAGCCCTCCGCGATGACGCAGTATTCGCCTATCACAGTGCGCTTGAGCTTTTGGGATATGCCCATAGTGTTTATCGTGACACTTTCTATCTTACCAACCGGCGCCGAAAGGATCTTGTGCTAGACGGGGGGCGGGTTCGTGCCTTCTTACACCCGAAGCCGCTGCGAAAAAAGGGGGAAGAGGACTATGGAGTCGAGGTGAGAGAACGCCTTGGTCTAAAGATCAAGGTGACTGGTCCCGAGCGGACACTCGTTGATTGCTTGGCAGCCCCTCGCTACGCGGGTGGCCTTGAAGAGGTCTTTCAGAGCGCTGCTGGTATGCCCGCGTTGGACCTAGATAGGCTTTCGGGATACCTCGACAGGCTCGGTCAGAAGCGCCTTTTTGCGACAGTAGGCTTCTTTCTCGAACGAGAGGTGGACCGTTTCTTCGTGCCTCCTCAGTTTCTGGATCGCCTTTCGAGGGAGCGCCTGCACTCGCCGTCGTATCTGGATCGGGTGAAGCGAGGCGGTCGGCTTGTGTCACGCTGGAATCTGATCGTTCCCGAGCGATGGGCGAAAGGGTACGAGTCGCTTGAGGTATAGTCGGGAGTATCTGGAGAGATTAGCCGCGCAAACAGGATACCGGCCTGACGCACTGGAAAAGGTCCTGCGGCTCGAGCGCTTTCTCAACCAAATAAGTCGCCATCCCTTTCTCGGCACTCGACTCGTCCTCAAGGGTGGTACGGCAGTGAACTTGTTCTTCTACGGCAAAGCCCCCCGCCTTTCGGTTGACCTGGATTTCAACTACATCGGCGCCTTGGATCGGGAGAAAATGCTGCACGAACGGGCCGATGTTGAGCGTGCTCTGGAGCAGATCGCGGTAGGAGAGGGGTACAAGATCCAGCGGGGGGCCGAGGAGCATGCCGGGCGAAAGTTCTTCCTCGGCTATTGGAGCGGTCTCGGAACCCAGGACCGGATTGAGGTGGATCTGAACTATATGTTCCGGGTGTCGCTTGTTCCCGTCGAACTGCGCGAGGGGTGGACTCCCGACCCGGACTCACCCTGCCGAGTGCGCGTGGCCGGACTTGAGGAGGTCATGGCTGGAAAGCTCGTAGCGTTTCTTGACCGTGTCGCTGCGAAGGACCTCTACGATGTTGCGACGTTCGTTTCCGATCCGCCGCCGCACGATACAAATCTGCTTCGCAGCCTCTTTGTGGCGCTCAGCGGGACCCTGCCGAGGGCGCTCACCACCTATGGGCTTGAGCACCTTGAGGCCTTCACCCAGAAGGTCCTCGAGATTGAACTTGCGCCTTTTCTTCGCGAGGGTGAACCGGTGGAAATTGCAGCGCTGAAATCTAGCGTGGCACCGACTCTTTCAAAGCTTCTTGCCTTGTCCGCTGGCGAGCGAGAGTACGTCGAGCGACTTCAGTGGGGTGGGTTTTTGCCAGAGCGAGTGGTAGGTAGTCGGGCCGACTTGCTCGATCTCCTCCGGGGGCACCCAGCCCTCCTCTGGAAGATTGAAAACGCCAAGAAAAGGATGTCGGAATGATAGACGCATCTTTCTCGGATCGTCACGGCTACGCCCCTCGTGACCGTGAGATAACCGTGCGCGAGGACGCACCACCTGAGCTCCGTGGGGCGCTGATTCAGATTGCACGACAAATAGGGTTAGAGGATTGGCGCATCCGTGACATTATTTGTGAGGTTTTGCTCCGCCTTCCTACAGCAGGTGACTGGCCGCCTGATGCGATTGAAAATGAGATCCGAACACTGATCCGAGAGTGCGAATGGTATAAGGTCTACGACATTGCAGAGCGTCTTTGTCTGATTCTCTGGCGTAAGGGCAGTACCCATGCAATGGAACAGTTCGAGCACCTACTTAACAAGTACCTTCGTGAACACGGAATTGGTTGGCAGATGTCTGATTGTAAGATCGTGACACGGGGACAAGAATCCTTCGAGGTGGCAGTGCGCGAAGCGATTATAACCCTCGAGGCTGCCGGTCGCGGCACCGCCAGCAATGAGATCCATGAGGCCATTCGAGATCTCTCTCGGCGACCGACCCCTGATATCACCGGAGCGATTCAACACGGCATGGTGGCGCTCGAATGTGTGGCTCGGGACATTTGTGGGGAGCCTAGTGCAACACTTGGCCAGCTTCTCAGTCGGTCGCCGGACAGGCTCGGGATCCCCAAGCCGCTCGACGAAGCAGTGGGGAAGGCATGGGGTTACGCCTCGGAAATGGGCCGTCATCTGCGTGAGGGACGGCTGCCTACCCACGAAGAGGCAGAGCTCATCGTTGGCATCGCGGCTACCGTTGCCACGTATCTCTCGAAGAAAAATCCGCGACCGCGCCAGTAAGCATGGTCAATCTCGTGCTCATGTTTCTTCCCGTCCACAACCGGTAGACTCGGGGAGGGGACATGGATCCTTCGGGAGGCTATGCGGAGCACACGTTTGTCGCCGAGTTTTACGATTACGTGGTCCCCTATCGAGAGCGGCAGGATGTGCCTTTCTTCGTCGAGATGGCGGGGCAGGCGGGGAGCCCCGTGCTGGAACTCGGCTGCGGGACCGGGCGGGTTCTGATACCGATAGCCAGGGCAGGCGTCGAGATCGTCGGTCTGGATTTTTCTCCGGCGATGCTCGCCGTCTGCCGAGAGAAGCTGTCGCGGGAGACCGCGGACGTGCAGGCGAGGGTGCAACTGGTGCACGCGGATATGCGGAAGTTTGCTCTGGGGCAGGAATTTCGTCTGGTGACCATCCCTTTTCGTTCCTTTCAACACCTGCTGACGGTCGAGGAGCAGCTCTCGTGCCTGAGCAGTATTCACACCCATCTGGTGCCCGGCGGACGCTTGGTCCTGGACGTGTTCAACCCCTCCCTACCCCGCCTGGTGGATGACCGCTACCTTGTCGAGGCGGAGCAAGAGCCGGCCTTCACGATGCCGGACAGCCGACGGGTGGTGCGGCAGAGCCGTCTCGTCTCGCGCGACCTCGCCCGGCAGATTCTCGAAGTGGAGTTCACCTATACCGTGACCACGACGGAGGGCGGGGAGGAGCGGCTGACGTACCGCGCCCCCATTCGATACCTGTTCCGGTTCGAGGCCGAGCACCTGTTGGCGCGGTCGGGCTTTACGGTGGAGGTGATCTGGGCCGATTACGACCGGAGCCCGTACGGGACGAAGGATCCCGGAGAACTGATCTTCATCGCCAGGAGGGTATAGCCCTCGGCGAGACGATGGCCGAGGAGGGACGCCGGGTTGGGATTCTGGCCGGCTCGGGGTATACTTAAATCGTGGCCAACGAGCGGCGCTACCAGCTCCAATCGGAAGAGGCGAACCGGCAGCTCGAGACCCTCCTCGCCGGACTCGGCGTTCAGCGGGAGACATCGCAGTACTACGCCCAGATGCTGACCACCGTCCTCAAGCTGTTCGAGGACGGCGCAGACGTCGGTGACCTGAAGATTGCCAACTCCGCCTTGAAGGAGCTTCGCTACGCGTTCAAGGTCTTCTCCCAGTACCGGACGGTGCCTAAAGTTACCGTCTTTGGCTCGGCGCGGACCCCGCCGGACCACGCGATCACGCTCCAGGCGAACGACTTCGGCCGCCGGATGGTGGAGGCGGGATGGATGGTGATCAC
>JAKEGQ010000150.1 GCA_022615475.1 Candidatus Methylomirabilota bacterium
GGATATTCCCCCGCTCAGGAGGGGGGCTGCCCATGAACAGACAGCCGCCCACCATCACTCCTAAGAGCAAGGGAAGAGACCACCACGAACGTAAGGGCGGGCCAACTCTGCCCGCCCTTTCCCTCCCTCGCACAGGGTGCACAACTAGACCTGGATGGCCCGGAGGCGCTTGACGCGCTCCTCGACGGGGGGATGTGTGGAAAACAAACGAACCAGGCTCTTCCCCGAGAGTGGATTTACGATGAACATGTGCGACGTGGCCGGATTGGCATCGAGGGGAATGCGCTCGGCAGCCACCTGAAGCCGCTCCAAGGCTGAGGCCAGCGCAAGAGGCTTCTTCGTGAGGCGGGCGGCCGTTGCGTCAGCGACGAACTCCCGGGTGCGCGAGATAGCCATCTGAATAAGCAACGCAGCGATCGGGGCGAGGATCGCCATGGCGAGAAGACCGAGGATGCCGCCTCCCCGATCCTCATCGTCGCGGCCACCCCCAAAAAAGGCCGCCCACCTCGCCATATTGGCCAGCATCATGATCACCCCGGCCAGCGTGGCAGCAACCGCACTGATCAAGGTGTCCCGGTTCGTGACATGGCCCAACTCATGGGCCAGCACCCCTTCGAGCTGGTCACGGTTCATGATCTGCAGGAGCCCTTCGGTCACCGCGACGGCGGCATGCTGCGGGTTCCGACCGGTGGCAAAGGCGTTCGGGGCCGGGGACGGAACGATCCACACCTTGGGCATCGGCAGGTGCGCCCGCTGGCTCAGGGATCGGACCAGGCTCACCAGCTCTGGGGCCTCAGCCTCGGTGACCTGCCGCGCCTTGTAGATGGCCAGCACGATCTTGTCGGAGAACCAATAGGCACCGAAGTTCATGACGAGGGCGAAGAGGAAGGCAATCATCATCCCCTGCGTCCCCCCGAAGTAATTTCCGAAGACAACCAGGAGGCCGGTCAAAGTCCCTAAGAGAAAAACCGTCTTAAAGGTGTTTCCCATGACCTACATTTCTCCTCTGATATCTCACGTCCATGCGACAACCGACTGTCGAGGAGCCTAGAATATCATCCCACGGGTGTCAAGGGGTTTCGGCTCCGCGAGGCGGCACCCGCCGGGTCAAACCCCGCCGCCCGACCGGGACGAGGCCGGGCCCATGCCGGCGGTGAAGCAGCTCCTCTCCTACCATCCTGAAGACCGACTCGAAGGCCTCTGCCGCCTCTCGGCGCATCTGCTCCATGCGATCCCGCATGTTGAGGATGACCTCGACTCCGGCGAGATTGACCCCGAGCTCATTCGTGAGGCGCAGGATGAGATCGATTCGCTCTACATCCTCTTCGGAATAGAGGCGCGTGTTCCCCTCGCTCCTCGCCGGCCGGATCAAACCTTCCCGCTCATAGGTCCTGAGGGTCTGGGGGTGTATATCAAACATCTCGGCCACCACGCTGATCATGTAGAGAGGTCGCTTTTTCCTTGGCATATCCATCACCTCTGCGGACAGGTCCCACGTCCGACCGAAGACCCCTTACGTCTTGAGATCTTGCCGGGGGTCCATCGGATTCAACCGGGCGAACTCCCGGAGGAGCTGCTGAGACCGTTCATCGAGATTCTGGGGAACGACTACCTTCACTGTCACATACTGATCCCCTCGCCCGCCCCCCTTGAGATGCGGCACCCCCTTCCCCCTCAGGCGCAGGACCCGACCACTCGAGGTGCCCGGCGGAATAACCATGGTGGCCACCCCGTCCACCGTCGGCACGTCGACCCGCGCACCCAGCGCTGCCTCTGTGATGGTGATGGGGATGGTCAAGTAGATGTTGTCACCCTTCCGTTCGAAGAAGGGGTGGGGCTGCACTCGGGTGGTCACGTAGAGGTCCCCGGGAGGGCCCCCGTTCCTCCCCGCCTCCCCCATGCCGGCGAGGCGAATCCGTGACCCGGTGTCCACCCCGGGGGGGATCTTGACCTTGAGCTGCTCGGTTCGGTAAACCAATCCCCGGCCCCCACAGCTCTGGCAGGGGTTGAGAATGACCTTTCCGCTCCCGTGACACCTGGGGCAGGTGGATGCCATGCTCAAGATGCCCCTCGAGACCTGCCGTCGTCCGCTGCCTCCACAGTCGGGACAGGACTGGGGGGCCGATCCGGGGGCCGCTCCGCTCCCCTGACAGACCTCACAGGGACCGTGCTTTTGCAGGGTGATTTCGGGTGAGAGTCCTCGGATGGCGTCCTCAAAATTCAGGTCGATGGAGTAATGAAGGTCCTCTCCCTTCTGGGGAGCCGTCGTCGCTCTTGGCTGGCCGCCAAGGATATCCGAAAAGAGATCGCCAATGTCCCCAAACCCACCCCGAGCGAAATCGGCATATGGGCCGAAGTCAGCACCGAAGCCGGGACCGGCCCCTTCCGTCGTTGCCGAGGCAAAAGGCTGATGGCCGAACTGATCGTACTGTCGGCGCTTGCCCGGATCACTCAGCACCTCGTACGCCTCGTTCACCTCCTTGAACTTCGCCTCGGCCGTTGGATCCCCTGGGTTGACATCGGGATGATACCTCCGGGCGAGCTTTCGATACGCCCGCTTGATCTCGCGCTCCGAGGCGGTCCGAGGAACCCCCAGGACCTCATAGTAGTCCCGCTTGGTCATAGCAATATACCCGAAAAGGACAAAAGGGCCCACTCCCCTCCGGAAGGGTCATGGGCCCTGAACTCCCGCAACGCCCTAAGCAGCTTCCACCTTGATGGTGCGCGGCCTCGCCTCCTCCTTCTTGGGGAGACGAATCTCCAAGACCCCCTCCCGGTAGATGGCCGTGACCCCGGCGGTGTCCGCCACTGAGGAGAGGCTGAGCGACCGATGGAACGGTCCGGTGAAGCGCTCCCGCTGATGGTAGCTCTCCTCCTTCACCTTCGTGTCCGGCTTCCGCTCGCCCCGGAGTGTGAGGATATTATCGTGGATGGAGACCTCGATCTCCTCCTGCCGCATCCCGGGGAGCTCCGCCCGAATCACGAAGGCGTCTTGCCCCTCGTAGATGTCCATAGGAGGGACCCAAGTCGCCTCCCTCCGGTACGCCTCCCGGCGACGGCGGCCGAGAAAGGTGTCCAACACATGGTTCACCTCATCCTGAATCGTCAGGGCGTCGGCAAGAGGGCTCTCGCTGCCGACCCGAGGAAATACCGCATTCGCTGTCATTGTATTTTGCGCCTCCTTTCGTCTCACGACCACCCGACGAGTACAGAGCGCCGCCGTGCAATCGACCCGGCGCCCCGCCCGCAGGCCTATTTCACCTCGATCTTGATCTGCTTCGGCTTGGCCTCTTCAGCCTTGGGGATACTCACGTCCAAGACTCCGTCTTTGAAGACGGCCCGGATCTTGTCGGCCTGAACAGCGGCCGGCAGGGTGAAGGCCCGTTGAAAGCCCCCGTACGCCCGCTCCACCCGAAGGTAGTTCCCTTCCTTGACCTCCTTCTCTGAACGCCGCTCGCCCTTGAGGGTCAGGACGTTGTCCCGGACCTGGATGTCAATGTCGTCCTTACCGAGCCCGGGCAACTCTGCCTGGAGGACGATGCTCTCCGGCGTCTCATAGATATCCACGGCCGGTGCCCAGGTCCCGGCCACCATCACCTCTCGTTCTCCCCGAGAGCGGTCCAATGTCTGCTCGAAGAGTCGATTCATGCGCTCCTGGAGCGAGACTAAGTCTTGAAACGGATTCCATCGCACAATCGCCATGATGCCCTCCTTCCTTTATTCTCCTTTTCTCCTGAACCCTGCTTGCTACTTCTTGCCACCACCGAGGTCCTCAAACTCTGCGTCCACCACCTCCCCTTCGGCCGGGCGATCGCCACCCTTCGCCTGCCCACCGGCTTGGGCGCCCGTCCCCTGCTGCTGGCTCTCGGCCCGCCGGTACATGGCCTCGGCCATTTTGTGAGAGGCCTTTGTGATCTGCTCGATGGCCTGACGGACCTGATCAGCCACTCCGGATTCAAGGGCCTTCTTCCCTTCCTGCAAGGCCGCCTCGATGCCGGAGATTTCCGTCATAGGGATCTTCTCCCGGTTTTCGTTGAGCATCTTTTCCGTCGTATAGACGAGAGAGTCGAGCTGGTTCCGGGCCTCGATCTCCTGCCGACGCTGCTTATCTTCGGCGCCGTGGGCCTCGGCCTCTTTCACCATCCGATCGATCTCGTCCTTGGCCAAACCGCTCGAATGGGTGATGGTGATCTTTTGCTCCTTGCTCGTGGCCGTATCCTTCGCGCCGACATTCAGGATGCCATTGGCATCGATGTCAAACGTCACCTCGACCTGCGGAACCCCTCTGGGCGCCGGCGGGATGCCGACCAGGTGGAACCGGCCGAGGGTCCGGTTGTCCCGAGCCATCTCGCGCTCCCCCTGCAGTACATGGACCTCGACCGAGGTCTGATTGTCCGCCGCCGTCGTGAAGACCTCACTCTTGCGCGTCGGGATGGTGGTATTCCTCTCGATGAGTCTCGTCATCACGCCGCCGAGGGTCTCGATCCCGAGGGACAACGGCGTCACATCCAGGAGAACCACATCCCGAACCTCGCCGCCGAGCACGCCGGCTTGAATGGCAGCACCGATCGCCACGACCTCGTCCGGATTGACCCCTCGGTGCGGGTCCTTGCCAAAGAGGTCCTTCACCACCTGCTGCACCCGGGGCATCCGGGTCTGTCCTCCCACCAGGATCACCTCGTCGATCTGACCGGGCTTGATCTTGGCATCCTCCAGGCACTGGCGGACGGGACCGAGGGTCCGGTTGATCAGATCCTCCACCAGTTGTTCCAGCTTCGACCGCGTCAGCTTCATGCTCAGGTGCTTGGGTCCCGAGGCGTCGGCGGTGATGAAGGGGAGATTGATCTCGGTCTCCATGACCGTGGACAGCTCACACTTGGCCTTCTCCGCCGCCTCCTTCAGGCGTTGCAGCGCCATCCGATCCTTGCCGAGGTCGATCCCCTGATCTTTCTTGAACTCCGCGACAATCCACTCGATGACCCGCTGGTCGAAGTCGTCGCCGCCCAGATGCGTATCCCCATTGGTGGCCTTGACCTCGAAGACCCCCTCCCCGATCTCGAGTACCGAAATGTCGAAGGTCCCGCCCCCGAGATCGAAGACCGCGATCTTCTGGTCCTTCTTTTTATCCAGCCCGTAGGCCAATGCGGCGGCTGTCGGCTCGTTGATAATCCGCAGGACCTCGAGTCCCGCGATCGCCCCTGCATCCTTCGTCGCCTGGCGCTGACTATCGTTGAAGTACGCAGGCACGGTGATGACCGCCTTGGTGACCTTGTCCCCCAGGTAGGCCTCAGCATCGGTCTTAAGCTTTTGCAGGATCATGGCCGAGATCTCGGGAGGTGAATACTGTTTATCGCGGGCTTCGACCCGGGCATCCCCACCGGGGCCCTTCACGACCTTGTACGGAACGACCTTAATCTCCTGGAGGACCTCCTCGTACCGGCGGCCCATCAAACGCTTGATCGAAGAAATCGTATTCTCGGGATTCGTGATCGCCTGACGCTTGGCCACCTGGCCCACCAGGCGTTCCCCATCCTTCGTAAAGGCCACCACCGACGGGGTAATCCTCGCCCCTTCCGCATTGGGGATCACAACAGGCTCTCCGCCCTCCATAACCGCTACGACCGAGTTCGTCGTTCCGAGATCAATCCCAATCACCTTAGCCACTTCTCGGCCTCCTTCTCGACTACTGGATTAGTGATGAACTTTCCAAATCTAAAGTTTATGCACACCATAATATAAAACTTGAGTCGATATTTGTCAAGTATTCCTATAATATTTAACTATTTGATTTTTATGATCTCAATCCAGATGTGATTCTAGAAGACCTGTCTATTTCCAGAATTTTAGAGAGGGGGCTCCCTTGGCCTGAACGAATGTCTCCCCGCCGACTTTTGCCGAATCAGGAGGCAGAGCAAGGGCCAGGCGAGCTTGACAGACCCCCACCTTTCTCCTAGAGTAAGAAGCCTTCTGAGGTGGGCATGGGGAAGACACCTCGCCATTCACGGCCGCCTTCCTCGCCACAGCACGCGTTGCCGAATCTTGGCCCAAGTGACCCAGTGGCGGACCCGGACGAAGAGGTGCAGCACCCGATGTCGGACCTTGAGGGGTCGGTAAAACATATCGTTTTCTTTATCACTGCTGCCTCCGTCGAGGAGGGAGAAAGGATCGCCAGGTCTCTGCTGGAGGAGCGTCTCGCCGCCTGCGTCAATATCGTGCCCGCCATTCGCTCCTTCTTCTGGTGGGAAGGGAAGGTCCAGGAGGAAGCGGAGGTGCTGCTCATCGGCAAGGGGCGGGCCGATCTGTTTCCAAAAGTGCAGGCCCTGGTGAGAGCGCTCCACTCATACACCGTCCCTGAGATCATTTCCTTCCCTATCAGCTCCGGCCTGCCCGATTACCTGTCGTGGATCGACGATTCCACCCTCCCCCCCGGGTTCCGGTGAACCCGCCTCGGTTTCCACTCATACAGCAGAAGCCTTCTGGCCGATTCAGCCCGCATTCTGCCTGACGGCTAGGCCGTCGTGATCAGCACCCGGGGGACCATCGGCGCCTGCCTCAGCAAAGGAGGGGGTACGGGAAAGTCCTTGGAGACATCCGCGACTTGGCACGGACAATGCAGAATGACCTCTGCGCCAAGGAGGGGAGTTTCTGGGATGTATGCGGAATGTGAGCGGTACCGACTTGGGGTCTTTGAGGCGCTTGACTTGATCGAGAAAGCGAGATATAAGGCCACCCAATGCATTCTTCCCGCCCTCCTCCACGCACCGGGGCGCCTGGGTGGGGAAGACCCGTCCGCCTCGGCACTCCACGGAGGAGCGGGTGAATCGTAATTCTGTCCTCGCGTGGTGGATCCCGATCGGAGGCATACTTCTCCTCACGGGATGCACCCTCTCTCCTGCGCGCACCGGTCCCTCCCCACCCGGACAACAGAGGTCCCTACACACCTCTCATGCTTGCTGTGCCACTCCTGACGCTTCACTCCCTCCCTCGCAACCATCCAGGCCTACCATCGTCGCACCATGGCCCGTCGCTCCCCCTGGAGCGATCGACGGGAAAGACGGCCAATCGGGCGATCCCCTGTTGATGGAGGCCCAGGAGCTCGTCCAGCAGGCCAAACGTCAGTGGGAGGAGGGGAATGGTGATGAGGCGATCACCCTCCTCACTCGGGCCCGCGCGCTTCTCTCGGGCGACGGGGCTCCTTCGCCACACCGAGAACAACTGCTTGAAGATGTCGAAGCCCTCCTAGACGAGTTGGCCGGTATCCGCGCGATGCACGCGACCCCCTCTGAAGGGGAGGCCTCGCTTGTGAGCCCCGAGGACGAGGCGGCGTTGGAGAAGGCATTTCCACCCACGGAAAAACCGGAGCTCCCTTCGGACATCCCCCCCGAGATGCGCCGCGACGTTCAGGCGTACCTCGAACTCTTCACTACCAAGAAACGGGACTTGATCGCGGAGGCCTTGGAGCGCTCGGGGCGCTACCTTCCCCTGATGCGCCAAATCTTTGCGGAGAAGGCGCTGCCCGAAGACCTGGTAAACCTCGCCTACATCGAGAGTGCGTTCAAGCTGTACGCGTACTCCCGGGCGAGAGCGGTAGGGATATGGCAGTTTATCAAGGGGACGGGCCGCAAGTATGGCTTGAGGATCGACTGGTGGGTGGACGAACGCCGGGATCCGGTCAAGGCCACGGCGGCGGCGGCGAGCTATCTCTCGGACCTCTACGGGATGTTCGAATCCTGGCCCTTAGCTATTGCCGCGTATAACGCGGGAGAGGGCAAGGTTCTCCGGGCCATCAAGCGCCAGAGGACCACCGACTTTTGGAAACTCCATCTTCCCCGAGAGACGAAGTACTATGTGCCGGCCTTCATGGCGATGACCCTCATCGCCAAGAACCCCGAGGCGTACGGCTTCCAGCGCCCCAGGGAGGAGTCGTGGCAGCTCGATCAAGTCGCGCTCTCTCAACAGATGGATCTCCGGCTCCTCGCGAAGGCTGTGGGCGTCAGCATGGAGGAGCTGCGGGACCAGAATCCCGAGCTCAATCGGCTCGTCACTCCCCCCCAGCAGGGTTATCTCCTCAATCTCCCCCCGGGAAGCAAGGCCGTCGTCCTCGATGCCCTCGACCGGCTTCTCCAGGCGCGGAGTCCCGAGTGGCGCCACCACCGGGTTCGGTCGGGGGAGGCCCTTTCCGCCATCGCCCAGCGGTATAGCACCACCGTCGCGGTCCTGATGGAGATGAATGGGTTGCAGAACCCGAACCAGATCCGGGCCGGCGCCAATCTCACCGTTCCGGTACCCGCGCTGACCCTCGCCGAGACCTCCACGACCAAACAGACCACGAACAACAGACCCGCCTCGCACTACAGCCTGTATGTCGTCAAGCCGGGCGATAGCCTCTGGGAAATTGCGAAGACGCACCGGGTCAGTCCCAAGGACCTCGAGCGTTGGAACAACCTGCAGGGATCTCTCATTCATCCCGGCCGCACTCTCCTGATCTATCCGGACTGATCGTCGAGACCTTTCTTTCCCTCCCCCGCCCGTCAGCGAACCCACGGATGGCTGGGACTCTCGGCGCCTCACCCCAGACGTTGACTCGCCCTACCCCCTATGATATGGGGACGGCAGGAGGAGCGCGGTGGAGCCGATAACGCGGCGAGTCGAGGAGATCACCCTCCGACGGTGGGAGGATTTTCTCAGCAGCCTCTCCAAGCGCTTTGGCCCCCTCTCGGGGAAGGTGGTGTTCGAAGGGATTCCAGATGTCTCCCTCCGAGACGTGGGTGGACTTCGAAGTGCCAAGCGGGAGGTGGAAAGCCTGGTCTTATCCCTCAGGCGGCCGGACCTCTACCGGCGCTGGGGCACGAAGCCGATCAAAGGGGTGCTCTTCTACGGTCCTCCGGCGACAGGCAAGACCCTCCTGGCCAAGGCCTTGGCGCGGGAGGCAGGGGCGATCTTCTTTCACCTCCGGATGCGGGGCATCGCCCTGAAATGGTCTATGGAGACCGGAGATCTCTTTCAGGAGCTCTTCACCGCCATCCGGGGGAATGAGGGCGTGGTCCTCTATCTGGATGAGCTTGAGGCCTTGGCCTTCGAGCGGACCTTTGGCCCCGAGGAGGCGAGAGGCACAAGTCGACGCGCGATCAACGCCCTCCTGGAAAGTCTGGAGGGGCTCGATGCCCACGAACGCGCCATGGTGCTCGCCTCCACCAGCCAGCCGGATGCCGTCGATCCTGCCCTGATCGGGCCGGGCCGCTTTGACCGCCTCATTGAGGTCCCCCTCCCGGATGGAGAGGAGAAGCAGGAGATCCTCGAGATCCAGCAGAGAAAGGCCGAGGCCTTGGCGGGCCGACCCCTGTTCAAGGCGCTCGACTACGACGCCATCACGGCGCGAACGGCCAAGATGAGCGGGGGCGACCTGCATGAGATCGTGCAGCGCACCCTTGAGGAGAAGGCACGCCTCGAGGGGTCAGCTCACGACCCGGGCCTTGTGGAGACCCACGATCTGCTCCGTGTCATCGAGGAATATCGGAAGATCAAAGAGGTCGTGGAGAAGATCCGCTATGGACAGTATCTGTAAGACCGGGCTCGCGGCGGCCACGTAAGGAGGGACGGGTGGAGCCTCCATCCTTCGAGTCGGCCCGGAAGCTGATTCACCTCCTCGGCGGCCTGATCCCCCTCATCTACCTGCTCCTGAACCTCACAAAGCTTCAAGCGCTCCTCATCTTGGGGGGCCTCGCCCTGCCCTTTATCGTGGCAGATGTCCTGCGCCTGTGGTGGCCTGCCCTGAATCGCTGGTTTCTCGGTCTCTTTCGGGGAGCGATGCGACCTGGAGAGGAGAGACGGCCCACAGGATCCACGTATTACCTTGTGGCCTGCTGGTTCACGATCCTGGCGTTCGACCGAACCGTCGCTGCCGCAGCCTTGTTGATCCTCGCCTGCGCGGACACCGCCGCGTCAGTCGTCGGGCAGGCCATGGGAGGCTATCGGCTCACCAAGGGAAAGACCCTGTCTGGCACAGGTGCCTTCGTGGTGACAGCTTTTCTCGTGACCCTGCCCCTCTTCCCGGCCAGCACCGCCTTCGCAGGGGCGGTCGTCGCGGCGGTAACGGAGTGCCTCCCCCTGCCTCTGGATGATAACATCACGATTCCCCTGGCGGCCGGCATCTCCCTCACACTGCTCCACCCCATGTGATGAGGCCACCCTCGAGGCTCCCCTTTTCGCCAGCCAGTCGGACGAACTCCAGCATCTCTCCAACCTGGAGGACGTGGCTTTCCAGCCTTTCGCGCCCATCGACGACCGCCACGGCCTGAGGGGGAATGTTCAAGGCCTGCCTGAGGGCGGCGCGGACCTCTCCGACGCTCCGCCCCGCAATGTTGACATCGAGGGAATGGACCCCGTAGACCACCCGTACCGTTTCCTGGGTTTCCGCCGGGGAGCCCGGACGGACTCGCGTCGCCTGCTTGAGGGGTTCGGTCATCGCTCTCCTTCACGCCTGACTGGGTTGCTCTTCCCCTCGAGGATGTCGAGGTAGACCTCGCCATAAGTGAGTTTCCCTTCACGAATGCCATAGAAGGCGTTGAGCATGGCCGAGGCAATGGCGAGATTCGCGAAGAGGAGCTGGGGTGCACCGCGCGCCATCAGCTCCTCGCACGACATCTCCGCAGGTGAGCGATCCCGGGGGGTTTGGATCTCCGGATGATACCGCGTGATTGGCGCGGTCCGGTCCCGACCTCCCTCACGCACATAGACCTGGACGTTGCCGTCGATGAAATCGTTTCCTCCGGAAATCAACGTGACGGTGTGAAGCTTCTCGCAATGGTCACTCACGACCTTCCGAGTCTTGTGGTTATCGACCCCGAGAAAAATCGTGTCGCCCTCCTGGATGTGCTGGGCGACGTTGGCCTCGCTGATGTATTCGGGGATAGCTCGGAAGGCCAGTTGCTGAAATTCCCGAGCGATCTCGGTCGCCTTGACCTTCGCCTTATTCCCCAGCGTTGCAAAGGCCTGCCTGTCCGCATTGGCCCGCTCAAACTCATCCCCGTCAATGAGGGTGACTCGCACGGGCTCTTCCTGGTAGTTCAGATATCTCGCCAGGAAGGGAAGAAGCGCACAACCGATCCCGCCAATACCGATTACCTTGATTTCTAACATGCTCGTGTATCCGTCCAACGTCCAATGTCCAACGTCACGAGCGCTAGATCCCATCGAGACCTGCCGACTTTGGACGTTGGACCTTGGACGTCCCCTTAAATGGCGGAAGGCCGACCACTGGGATCGGAATCGCCCGGAGGCGGAACTGGCGTCACCC
>JAKEGQ010000151.1 GCA_022615475.1 Candidatus Methylomirabilota bacterium
AACGTCACGGCAAAGCCCCGCACCGGCCCACTCCCGAAGAGAAAGAGGGCTAACGCGGTGATCAGCGTGGTGACGTGCGAATCCAGGATGGCCACCCAGGCCTTGCCGAATCCGCTGTCAATGGCTGAGCGCACCGTTTTCCCGAGCCGCAGCTCCTCACGGATCCGCTCGAAGATCAGGACATTGCTGTCCACCGCCATCCCGATGGTCAGCGCGATGCCTGCAATGCCCGGCAGGGTGAGGGTCGCCTGGATCCCCGCCAGGACCGCAAGCATCATGAGGAGGTTGAGGAGCAGGGCCAGATCAGCAATGACCCCGGACCATCGATAATACACTCCCATGAAGAGGATCACCACGATCCCGGCCACGATGCTGGCCTGTACCCCGGCCCGGATCGAGTCCTGCCCCAGGGACGGCCCGACGTTCAGATTGGACACGATCTTCACCGAAGCAGGTAATGCACCTTCTCGCAAGATCAAGGCGAGGTCCCGCGCGGACTCGGGAGTGAAGTTCCCCTCGATCACCCCCCGGCCTTCGCTGATCTTGCTCCGGATAACCGGTGCGCTGTAGACCGTGTCATCCAGCACGATAGCCAGCTGCCGCCCGATATTGGCGCCCGTGAACTCAGCGAAAATCCGGCCCCCCTCCCGATCCAGGGCAAACGCCACAAGCCAGCCCCCTTTGTCGTCGACCTGCACCCTGGCGTCGATGAGCGATGCACCCGTAATGACCGGCCGACGCTGGACCACGATGGGCCGCTTCACCACGATCTCTTTCTTCTCCCCCACCTCACGCATGTATAGGAGCTGAAGGTCGGGCGGTAAGGAAACCTTGCCCTGTTCCACCTGTACGGGATTCAGCGTCGTGTCGACCACCTTGAGCTCCAAGAGGGCGGTCTTCCCGATCAGGTCGATCACCCGCTGGGGGTCCTTGAGGCCGGGCAGTTGGACCACGATCCGTCGGTCCCCCTCGGGCACGATCAGCGGCTCAGTGACGCCGAATTGGTCCACGCGATTTCGGATCTTCTCGAGAGTCTGCGGAACAGATGAATCGCGGATCTGTTTGGCCTCGCGCTCCTGCAACTTCAACCGCAGTTCATTAGGGGTCGCACCCACGCTCGTGTCAAGGCTCGCCAGCTCCTTCAGGGCTCGCTCGGCTCTGTCCCGTTCCTCTGGCTTCTCCAGGACGAGCACCATTCCCGAGGGTCCCTCTCGGACGAGACGCGAAACGCCAATCCCCTGCTTGTCCAGAAGACGTCGAACCTCTTCCAGCAGGCGGTCAGTCGCGTTCTCTACCGCCTTGTCCGTCTCGACCTCCAAGATGAGGTGCGTGCCTCCCTGGAGATCGAGGCCGAGGCTGATCGGCTCGGGCGCCGGGGCAAGGATCAGGGGCCGCACGTATCGCCACCACCCTGGAAGCGGAGAGAGCCCCGGGATCGAGGGGAGGATATACAGAAAGGAAAGGAGGGCGGCCGCGCCGACCAGGCCTGCCCTCCATGCGAGATCCCGTTTCACGACCACTATCCTTCGCCGGGAACCGGTGCAGTCACACCAGCAGTCCGGATGCCCGAAGGCCTAGGATACCGCCGGGACCTTCTCGCGGGAGCTCTGAGACCGTCGCCCCACCTGCTCCACCTTGTGAGGTAACGCCTCGCGCCCGGGCATGATCCCTCGCTTCACCTCCACGATCGACGGGTGAGGACACTGAAAGCGGTCGGCAATGTGCCGGACCGCTTGCTCCGGCTTGATCGTCTCCCCACAGGTAAAGATATCCACGGCTGCGTATCGGTACTCGGGCCAGGTGTGGATCGAAAGGTGGGATTCGGCGATCACCACGACTCCACTCACGCCGAAGGGCTTGAACTCGTGGAAGGCCACGTCCACAACGGTGGCCTTGCATGCCTTGGCCGCCGCGACGAGGATCTCCCGGACGGCGTCAACCTTCTTGAGTAACTCCGGGTCGCACCCGTATAGCTCCACCAAAAGGTGTCTGCCCAGTGCCCTCAATGAACTCCCTCCTTTCACGCGTGCTGCGCGATCTCACCTCCCACCAAAGCGCGAACATCCCCCGTGGACTGCACAAACATTCCTTCGCTTATACAACGGTTTGGCGAAATTGCAAGAAAAAAATGCGCTCCCGGGTTTCCATGAACCGCCGACCCCGCCCAGGTCCTCAGATGACGAGGGGGCGCCGCTCTCCTCAGCCCTGTGAATGGGCCATTGACGGCCCTTTGAAAGCTTCTCGTGCGCGGCACAGTTATTGCAACCTTTTCCATACGCATCACAAACTTGGCACGGAGTGTCCGAAAGATGGACACCGTTCCGCGCGATGGCACGGGAAGGATAATCAAGAGTTTACGCGAGAGGCAACGCATGCGCCGAACCGCACGGAGTCACGAGGCAGGCTTTACCCTGATCGAGATCATCGTCGTGATAGTCCTGATAGGGATCCTCGCCCTCTTGGCCATCCCGCGCTTTCCCGAGGTCCCCAGGGCGGGAGTGGCTGCGCGGAGACTCCTCTCGGATATTCGGTACGCGAAAGACCTGTCCACGCGGCTACAGACGATGTGCGGGATCTATTTCATCAGCAACACCCAGTACCGCGTCTTTACCAATAACGATACCAGCAGCTCCGGCGCCGCCAAGGATCCGCACACGGGAGCGGCCATGGAGGTAACGATGACTGGGGAGTTTTCGGGGGTGACGCTCGCCCAAACGTTCACCAACAGCATCCTGAAATTCAATTCCCTCGGCACCCCCATGGAAGGCTCCGGCTCCGGGACCGCCCTCGGCGCGGCCAAGAGCGTCACCGTTTCGGGCTCCGGCGGGCCGCGGACTGTAACGATCGAACCGAACACGGGGAAGGTGACCGGGTCATGAAGCTTTCGAGACTCTATCGCGATCAGCGAGGCGTCACTCTGATCGATCTCATCCTCGTCATCATCATTGTGGCAATCGCCATCCCGCCCATGGTGGGGGTCTTTATCACGAATACGCGGAACAGCACCTTTGGGGTCACGATGGCCCGGGCGAACCACCTGGCCTCGAACTTGTTCGAAGAGATCCGGTCAAAGCGGTGGGATGAAAATGTGGGGGCCGCGAGCGCGACCCTTGGGCCCGAGACCGGGGAGAACCGCGCCACCTACGACGATGTGGATGACTTTCACGGGCTCAACGAGACCCCCCCGAGGGACTCCCAGGGCGTAGCCATGAGCGGCTCCACCGGATTTGGGCAGCAGGTGTCGGTCTGCTATGTCGCAGGCACCGCCCTGGACACCTGCCTCGGGTCCGGGACGTCGAACTATAAGAGGATCACGGTGACGGTCACCGATCCCCAAGGGAGGATCACTCCACTGGTGACAGTGATCTCAAGCTTTTGAGCCCTTCGACGGTGCTCAGGGCAGGCGCAGAGTGGAGAGTTCAGGATTGAGGACCCTTCGACAGGCTCAGGGTGGTGAGCCCAGTCGAACCACTGAGGACTGAGGAC
>JAKEGQ010000152.1 GCA_022615475.1 Candidatus Methylomirabilota bacterium
ATTCCTATCACCTCACCTCACGATCGCCCACTCGTGGCACACCGACGGCTCGTGGGACATGACCCACTACCGCAACCGCGCCATTCGCAACTCGCCGTGATTCACGGTCGTCGCTTTCCCTGGGCGGAAACCCTGCTCGGAAGGAACGGCCCGGAGGCCGGGGCCGACTGGGTAATGCGCGCCCCATAACCTCCGGGCCGACACGCCCCGATCCCTACTTCTTCGCCGCGTCACGGACCATCTGGATGAGGTCCGGGCCGATCTCTTTCTCGTACTGGCCGATGATGTGCTTGACGGCGTCCTGGAACGGCTTCTTGTTCTGGATCCGGTTCACCTTCACGCCCTTGGCCTCGATCTTCTTCAGGTTCTCCGCCGCGGCCTTCTCGATGTAGTCGAGCTGATAGTTCTCGGCCGTCCTCGCCGCATCGCGGATGGCCTTCTGGACATCGGATGGGAAACTATCGAATCGCTTCTTGTTCATCAGAACGGCCATCGCGGAGATGGAGTGTTCGTCGAGCGAGTAATACTTGATGACGTCGATCCAGCCCCAGCTCACCACGCTGGCCGGGTCGTTCTCGCCGGCGTCCACCACACCGAGCTGAAGCGAGGTGTAGAGCTCTGAGGACGGCAGTGGGGTGGGGAGCATGCCCATGGACTTGAACATCTCGACGTAGACGGGGCTCTGCATGCTCCGGATCTTCATCCCCTTTGCGTCCTCGAGGGTGTTGATGGGCCGGATGTTGTTGAAGATGCTCCGCACCCCGGGGAGGAAGTAGCCCAGAAGGACCAAGCCGTCATCTTCGACCTCTTTGGCAAGCTTTTCCCCCACCGGTCCTTGCACCACCTTCTTGAAGTGCGACGCTCCTTCGAAGAGGTAGGGCAGATCAAACACCTTCATCGACGGGGCCCAACCCAGAACATAGGTCGTGGCGGGGATGGCGAGATCCACCGCGCCGCTCTGGGCCATCTCGGCCAGCTCCCGCTCATTCCCGCTGAGCGAGCCGGAGTGGAAGATCTTCACCTTCACCTGGCCTTTGGTGGACTGCTCCAGCGCATCGGCGAAGATCTGCGGGGCCTCCCCCATGTATCCGCCCTTGGGCGGCTGGCTGTGGGCCAGCCTCAGGGTCACTTCACCCGCCTGGGCGGGCGTGACCGCCAGCATCCAGGCCAGCACCAGGACAACGGCCACGGCCATTCCGTACGTTCCTTTGAATCGCATCGCTTTCCCTCCTTGCTCAATGGGCCCTCGCCCTTCAGGGATCCGGGTCTAGAGCCCATCCGACCCGGATCCAACTCCGCCTTTCTTGCTCCTCCTCTTGCTCACTTGATTGCCCCCAAGACAAGATCGGGGAGCCACGTTACCAGCTCCGGAATGTAGGCAATCGCGACCAGGATCACGGCCATCGCCGCCAGGAACGGCATCAACTCCCAGGTGAACCGCTCCACCTGGATATCCCCGATGGCCGCACCCACCCAGAGACACGAGCCGCAGGGGGGCGAGGCCAGGCCCATCGCGGCGGCGAACACCATCGTCACCATGAAGGCCACGGTGGGAATCCCGAGCTGTTCCGCCAGCGGCAGGAAAATCGGCGTGAAGATCAGGACGATGGGGATGGCATCCAGGAAGCTCCCGATGGCGAGGTAGGTGAACAGCATCCCCGCGACGATCAGAATCTTGCTCGTCGTGATGGAGGTGATGAACGCGGCAATCGCCTCGGGAACCTCGGCGATGGCGAGGATCCAGCCGAAGATGATCGAGGCGCCCACGCACATCATGACCGCCGACGTGCGGGTGCAGACGCCGACGGAGCTGTCATAGATCTTCTGGAGCGGGGGGAAGCCTCGGATCATGATCGGGCCGACGATCAAGGCATAGAGGATGGAGATATTGGCCGCCTCCGTCGGGGTGACGATGCCGGAAAGGATACCGCCCATCAAGACCACCGGGATGCCCAGGGCCGGGATCCCGTACCACAGGGCCATCCCTCGATCCTTCCAGGAGATCTTCGAGGACTTCGGGAAGCCGTGCCTGAACCCGTAGTACACGCTGACCACCAGGAGGGCCATGGCCGCCAGGACCCCGGGGATGACCCCCCCCAGCAGGAGCGCCGCCACCGAGCTGGACGAGACGAGCGCGGCTACCACCATGAGGTTGCTCGGCGGGATGATGACCCCGATCGTCGAGGCCACCACCGTCAGGGCCGTGGCGTAAGCGCGGGTGTATCCCTGCTTGATCATGGCCGGGATGAGCACCGTGCCCACCGCCGAGGTGTCCGCCACCGCCGCCCCGGTGATGCCGGCGAAGAACATGCTCACCACAATGGTGATGTGCGAGAGGGAGCCGCGGATGTGCCCGACCATGGCATCCGCCACCCGGATCAGGCGATCGAAGAGGGTGGTGAGGCTCATCAGGTCGCCCGCCAGGATGAAAAAGGGGATGCACAGCAGGATGTAGTTGTCCACGCCCCCGAAGAGGCGCTGGGCAACGATGATGGTCGGGATCTCGGGGTGGACGAACTTGATCGTGATATACGCGGTGATGATCATGGCATGAGCGATGGGGATGCCGATGAGCATCAAGACCATGAAGAGGATCACTAGAACAGTTCCGCTCAGCATGCCGACTCCTCGGTGACCTCAGGTGAAGGGGTTCTCGGGTCGCTCCCGAATCGTGACGATGAAGTTCCGGGTTCGGTTCATCAGCGTCAGGATCACGGCCACGGGCAAGCCCCAGTAGATGTAGTCCATGCGGAGCTGCATGACCGGGGCGATCTGTTGCGCGCCCATCTTCACGAAGGTCATGCAATCGTAGAGCAGCCAGCAGAAGAAGACGAAGATTAGCGCCTCGCCCAAATACCAGAAGACGTACCGGACCTTCCGGGGGGCCTGCTCGACGAAATAGCTGACCCGGAAGTGCTCCTTCTGGCGCTCCGCCATGGCATTCGCCAGGAAAATCAGCCAGATGAAGGTGAAGCGCGCGAACTCCTCCGTCCAGGGGAGCGACACCTTCAGGACATACCGGGCGATCACCTGGACGAAGATCACCACCACGGTGACGTAGAGGATGACGAGGGATGAGAAATCACACAGCCCGTCGAAGACCTTGAGAAGAGACTTGCCCACGCTCAAACCTCCTCCGATGCCACCGTAGTTCCCCGATCTCGCCGACCGGCAGGACCATCATGACGGAGGCTCCATCCCATCCGCCGTGCGAGGAGAAGCGGGAAAGTTCTCGCCCCGGCCGGACGCGCCCACCGCGGGGACGCGTCACAGGAACGGCGCCATCTCGATCACCACCTCGGGAATCCGCTGCCAGCCCCGCAGGTGGAACTCCGAGATCATCCCACAACCGAAGACTCCGCCGCGTAGTCTCATCAGGCTCCGTCCATCGGCAGGATTGCCGCGGCCGGCCGGCCCAGGCCCTCCCGCACCTCAGGCCGGGCGTCTTCCGAGCTGACGTGATCCTCCATCACGGCGCACCCATCGGCCCACCGCAGGTGTGGCGGATGATCAGCGAGGAAGGAGAATCCCCGGTTCAGGGTAAGTTGAGGAAGGCAACATCGTCGCCACTCCATTCCTCCTGCCGCCATTTCACCTCCCTTTGACTAGCGCGATGCCGGCCCAGTTGATTCACGAACAATCAACTCAACCTCCAGCGGCTTCTCGAGTCCCGCGGGTGCGGCCTTCTTCGCAATCATAGTTAATAAGAGTTCGGCGCCGCAGCTTCCCATGTCGAACTTCGGCTGGGCGATAGTTGTTAGGGCAGGGCAGGTAAACGCAGCTTGGGGAATGTCATCGAACCCGACAATCGATATATCATTAGGCACGCGGAGGCCGCGCTCATATGCCGCGCGCAGAGCGCCAATTGCCATCGCGTCGTTGTATGTAAAAATCGCTGTCGGGGGATTTGGCAGATCGAGAAGAACATTTGTCGCATCTCGTCCATTCTCTAATCGAAGACCACCGCGGGCCACGAGTTCAGAGACGATGGGTAGACCATGCTCCTGAAGAGCAGTCCGGTAACCTTCAACGCGCTGTTGACTGTGGGTGAGTTCCACCGGTCTGGCGATGCAACCGATGTTGCGGTGACCGAGGTCGATAAGGTGTTTTGTCGCAAGGTATCCGCCACGGAAGTTGTCCACCGTGACCGAAACCACCTGACCCCACGTGACTTGTCGATCGAGCACCACTGCCGGTATCCCGTATTCGGTCAGCTTTCGTATCGACTCTGGGTTCGAAGTCGCAGGTATCCAGATCACCCCCGCCACCATGTGTTCTCGTAAGACGTCCACATAGTGGACTTCGCGCTCAACGTCGTAACCCGAGTGGCACAGCATCACGGTATACCCGTGCTGGAAGGCGACGTGCTCGACGCCCCTGGCAACCTCAGCAAAATAGGGATTGTAGGTGTCGGGGACAATCAGGCCCAGCGTAGAGCTCCGCTGCATTCGAAGGCTGCGAGCGACTGCGCTGGGCCGATAGCCAAGGGCTTGAACAGCTCTCAATACTTTATCCCGAGTCTTGGGCGCTACAGTTCGAGGGCCGTCATTGATTGCGTACGATACAGTCGCCGAAGACACCCCTGCAAGCTTGGCAACATCATTCCGGGTTGCATTCACAGTTGTATCTCGATCTGTCTACACAAGTTGACATGACAAATAACCATATAAAACAGAATGTTACGATAATACATCTACACGAATCATCTACTGGTGTAGATATTATTACACAGCGACTCTTGTGTCAAGCTTTTTTTTTGACTTTTTTTTTGACCACGCTGCAAGACCCTACTCGACACGTTATTGGGGCTAACGCTTTGATTCCCAAGTGACTCATGACGTCTTTTCCTTGTGCGCCGGTCAAACCGGCATGGTGCAGTGAATGAAAGTTTCACACAGTCAGAAGTTTAAGGGGACGTTCGTGCAGAGCGTGCATAGAGATCTTGATATCTTAATCTCACTTGTTCTGGCAGCCCTCTCTCAGCCACGATCCGTGTCACACAGGAACTGCTCACCCCAAGGTACCGGGCTACCTCCGCCCCCGAATACCCAAGCCCCTTGACCGCCACCTGTGCAAATTCCTCACGCGCCCTCAAAACGATCTCCCTCCGACTCCCAGACCTTAACTCCTCCATGGTCGCCCCAAAGTTTTCACATACCTGCAGGGCCAGCAATGAAAGGCTCTTCCTCCCCCCAGTTAAACGAAGGTTCTCTCTCCCAATCTCATCCCATTCTTCCAGTACTTGCTCTACAAATTCTCCATTTCCTAATATCCTCGCGTCGGACGCCACCCCTTCCCCCTTCCTTCTTAATGCCAATACTTCCGACCATCCTCCCATGCTCCGTATTAACCCCCCACCCACTAACTCCGGCCGCCGCCCTTTTTCAATCCCATCTCTGACAAACGTTAGATAGTTTCTTCTCCTCCCAACCCCTCTCCCAAAATAGGACAGCACATATTCTGTATTCCTGCCACGGCCGCCTCTTGTATCCCATCAGCACTGAATGACCCGACCATAGACATCTGTTTAACTCCCCTAACCCTTTTGCTATCCCTGCCCTTATCAAATTCAAATGGATGTATCGAACCAATTCCATCAGATACGAATCTTCCTGACAGACGATGGACTTATACCGATTCTGGAACAGATGGCCGTTCCGATTGTGACGCTGGTTGAATTTTACCACATACCCGGTCAGCAAACGTCTCATGCTACGAGCTAAAGGGATCTTTCCGGTTTTACATAAAAGATGGAAGTGTTATGTGAAGCTCCGGATTATGTGAAGTTGATCTCCCACCCATTGTGAATCTCCCCGCCATTTTGCCCTAATTCGTGGTCCTCCGCCGATAATACTACACATAATTTCGTGCTATGACAAGGTCTGACTGCCTCGACCCATGGGGTGGAGAAAGGAGGTTGTCATGGCACTGGAACAGATGTTTGAGTGTCCAACGACGCTAAGGAGACTACGCAGTGGCCCCCTAGGGATGCTTCTGGAGGAGTTCTGCAATTGGCTGCTGGAGCATGGCTTCAGTCGATGGACCATCCGTAAGCACCTCTTTAGCGTATCCCACCTTAACGAGCATCTGGGCGGCCCAAGGAGTCGACCCCACCAGGGCGTCAGCTTAAAAGAAGTCGAGGGCTTCTTCAAGGCTTACCCTTTGCAATGCCCGAACCGGCGAGCCCTTGGAGGACACCTCCGTCGAGTGGGCTACTCGGTAAATCGGTTTACCGACTATCTTCGCCAGAGGGGGCTTTTTGATTCTCTGGTGAAGTCGCCGATCTATCAGCCCCTTTTGGACGCCTATCTCCAGTGGATGCGCCGTTACCAGCACGCCTCAGAGGGAACACTTGAAGTTCGTCGCCATTCGATGACTCAGTTCCTTCAGTGGCTTGGTACAGAAGCCACACCAGAAGGCTTGTTCAGGCTTACGGCAGAGAGAATCGAAAAATTCTTTCTAAGCTATGCTCAAAGCATGGGGCGCTCCGCACGACACTCCATGCAGTCCGCTTTGCGGAGCTTCTTACGGTTCTGTCTGCACCAAGGCTATATAGAGCGGCCTCTCGATCTCGCTGTTCCCACACTGCGCACTTACAAACTGGCCACGGTCCCACGCGGGCTGAGCGACACCCAAGCCCAGCAGCTCCTTCGCGGCATTAACCGTAACAGCCATGCGGGCCGGCGGGATTACGCCATGGTGCAACTGCTTTACACCTATGGCGCGCGGGACGGCCAGGTGCGTGCCCTTCGACTGGAGGATATCGACTGGGCAAAGAACGAAATCCTTTTCAAAGCCTCCAAACATGGCA
>JAKEGQ010000153.1 GCA_022615475.1 Candidatus Methylomirabilota bacterium
ATGGTCTTGAATCCCCGGATCTTTCTCCTCGATGAGCCCTTCGGAGCCCTGGACCCTATCACGCGCAACGAAATCCAGCGGGAGTTTCTGCATCTGCAACAGATGGAGGCACGCACCATCGTGCTCGTCACCCACGACCTTCGGGAGGCACTGAAGCTCGCGCAGCGCCTCGTGGTCCTGGACCGGGGGAGCATGGTGCAACACGGCACCCGCAAGGAGATCCTGGAGGATCCGGCCAACGAATTTGTCCGGAGTTTCTTTCAGTCCCAGCTCGAGCAGTGACGTCGAGGGGTCAAGATGCGGGCCGCGGTCATCTCGCTCATCACAATGCTCTCCCTGCTTCTGGGGCCCGATGCCGCGGGAGGGCAGGCGGTCGTGGTGGGTTCCAAGCATTTCAACGAGGGGTACATCTTGGCCGAGATCAGTGCGCAACTCCTGGAGGATCCGGCCAACGAATTTGTTCGGAGTTTCTTTCAGTCCCAGCTCGAGCAGTGACGTCCAGGGGTCACGATGCGCGCCGCGGTCATCTCGCTCATCACAATGCTCTCCCTGCTTCTAGGGCCCGATACTGCGGGAGGGCAGACGATCGTGGTGGGTTCCAAGCATTTCAACGAGGGGTATATCTTGGCCGAGATCAGTGCGCAACTCCTCGAGGATCGAGGGTTCCGGGTCGAGCGCAAGTTCGGTCTGGGGGGAACATTGATCTGTTTCGAGGCGCTGAAGAACGGCGAGATCGACCTCTATCCGGAATATTCCGGGACACTCGAACAGGCGATCCTCAAGTTGCCTCATCGGGTCTCCCACAAGGAACTCCGGGAGACCCTCAAGCGCCGGTTTGACCTGGACCTGCTGGAGTCCTTCGGATTCAACAACACCTATGCGATCGCGGTCAGCAAGACCTTCGCCCGGGAGCGGGGGTTGAAGACGATCAACGACCTGGCCAAGCTTCCGGACCTCCGTTTCGGCTTCAGCCATGAATTTCTCAATCGCCAGGATGGTTGGCCGGGGCTGGCGCGGACGTACGGGCTCCCGGCGCGGCCCGTGGGGATCGAACACGGGCTGGCCTATCACGCGATCCGGGAAAGCAGACTCGACGTCACGGATGTCTACTCCACGGATGGCGACATCAAGAAGTTCGATCTCGTCCTCTTAGAGGATGACCGACGCTACTTTCCCGAATACCTGGCTGCACTCTTGGTCCGGGGTGGACTGGATGAGCAGATCAAGCGCATCCTCGGCGAACTGGCAGGCACCATCACGGCGGCTGAGATGCAAGGACTCAATGGGCAGGTCCTCCTCGAGCGCAAGAGCTTTGCCGAGGTCGCCCAGCAATTCTTGCGAGAAAAAGGTCTGCTCCGAAGTCAAGGACAGGCGTTTTTGGGAAGCAGATGGGGGACCCTGCTTTTTCGGGCGGCGACCCATATCGAGCTTACCTTAATCGCCCTCGTCGCGGGCATGGCGGTGGCGATTCCCGGCGGAATCCTGATCTACCGATGGCGCGCCATCTCGAAGCCGGTCGTTTACCTGGCCGGATTGCTACAAACCATCCCCTCCATCGCCCTGCTCGCGTTCATGATTCCCTTTTTCGGCATCGGGGCGACACCGGCCATCGTGGCCCTGTTTCTCTACGCCCTGCTCCCGATCCTGCGAAACACCGCCGCCGCGCTCTTTTCAATCGATCCGGTCCTGAAAAGAGTGTCGGTTGGGATGGGGCTCACCGGATGGCAGCGCCTTAGGCACGTGGAATTACCTCTGGCCGCCCCCACCATCCTGGCCGGCATCAAGACCGCTGCCGTCATCAACATCGGTACGGCCACGTTGGCCGCCTTCATCGGCGCAGGAGGACTGGGCGAGCCGATCGTGACCGGGCTGGCCCTGAACGATACCGGCTTGATCCTTGAAGGGGCGGTTCCAGCTGCCCTGCTGGCGGTCGTGACCGAATGGGGCTTCGAGGGGCTCGAGAAACTCTTGATCCCTAGACACCTCCTCCAGAAGCCCGCCGAATAGCACACTGGCTGCGGTACGTCGCTTGTTCGCCTCACACACCTCTGTCGCCTGGCTGTACAATGAACGCATATGTAGAAGCATCCCTTGCAGGACGTGAGGGACCGGAGGACGGCCTCGACTTGGCGTAGGGTCATGAATTTGCAAGGTGCGTTCTTGCGCTTAGCCTTATGGCACACGGCTTGCTCAGTTCCGTAGTGGCTGTGTCCTCGCTTCATCATGTCTATGGAGAGAGCGGAAAGGGAATATGCCGAGGGAAAGTGGATTTCTGAGGCGGCTGCGCCAAGAACTCCCGGTGTGGGTCCAACAGGGTTGGGTCACGCCGGGGAGCGAACAGCAGATCCTCGACCATGCCGCCGCCCAGCGCAGCCCCGGCGTTCGATATCTCCCTCTGGCGTTTTCCATGCTGGGGGTGCTGTTGTTGGGTGCGGGGGTCATCACCTTCTTTGCGGCCAACTGGAGCGTCATGCCAAAGGTCGCCAAGCTCGCCATTCTCTTCGGCGGCATGTGGCTGGTCTACGCAGGGGCGGGCTATGCGCTGAGATATCGCGAGGCCCCGCAACTCGGCGAGGCGTTGCTCTTGCTCGGCGTGATCCTCTTCGGGTCCAACATCATGCTGATCGGCCAGATCTACCACATCGACGCCCACTATC
>JAKEGQ010000001.1 GCA_022615475.1 Candidatus Methylomirabilota bacterium
AGGGATCCCTCGAGTGCCCCCCAGAGGCCGGCGATCTTGTACCAGACCGGATAATTCCGGCTGCTGTTGGACGCCACGTAGCGGATGCTGAAGTCGGACGTGATCAGTGCATACTCCAGGCTGAGCAGGGCGATGGTCACCAGGGCCCAGTGGACCAGGACGGCATTGTGGGCGCCTTCGAAGAGGGGCGTGTTTCCACGGCGATGTCCGATGACTGCCGCCCCAGCTCCGAAGAGGGCGGTGACCAACGCCGTCCAGAGCGCGATGTTTCCCAGTTCCGCCGTCACCGTGGACACTCCTCTGGATGACCGATGGCCGATGACCAAGCATTTTCGAAATTCGAATTTCGACATTCGAAATGTTGCTTGATGAACCACGAACCGTGAACCACGGTCAGCTCCGCTCGCCCTTGATCAGGGACCGGTAGAGTTCCTGGGGTGGGGGCCGATCGCCCGACGGAGGACGGTATTCTTCATTGTGCTTCGCCATGATCAGATCCGCGTCGAAGACGCCATCGGCGCCCATCTGTCCCTCCACGATCGCCCCCGCCCCCTCCTTGAAGAGATCGGGTGGTATCCCCTTGAACCGGACCGGGATTCTGGCGCCGCCGTCCGTGAGCTGAAACGCGTAGCTTAACGTCTCAGGCGCGTGGGTCAGTGACCCCTCCACCACGAGCCCCCCGAGCCGGATCCGTTTCCCCATCCGCTCCCCCTCCTTCGCTTGAATCTCGCTCGGGGTGTAAAAGTACACAAGGGCCTGCTGGGTCCCTGCCCAGATCAGATAGCCGATGCCCGTGACGATGACGAGACCGCCGATAAGAATCTGTCGATTCCGGCCCCTCATTTCACCACCTCGCCCCGCCCACCTGCCTCGCGGTCGAGTCGCGCCCGCCGTTTCCGGATGCGCATGACGAGACTCCACCCATACCCCACCAGCGTAATGGCGGCGAGGCCGTAGGCAAGCCCAATGTATCCCCAGGGACCCATCTACCCTCCGAGGTCCCTGGCCTCGATCGCCTCGTCGAGGGCCGCCAGCCGGAGGCGTCGGGTCAGAAAGTACGCGTAGAGCACCACGAAGGCCAGTAGGTTCACGTACAAGGGCAGCCGGAGCGCCGTGTCAATCGTCCCACGTTGCAGGGACGAGGGCTGGTGAAGCGTTCGGAACCACTCAACGGCCATATGGGTAAAGATCATATCAAAGAATCCCAGGATGCCGACCACCGCCGCAAAGCGCCCCGCGCGGTCCTGGTCCTCCACCACAGAACGGAGCATCAGATAGCCGAGATAGACCAGAAAGAGGACCGCCGTCCCGGTGAGGCGCGCATCCCACGTCCACCACACTCCCCAGGTCGGCTTGCCCCAGATGGCGCCGGTAAAGAGCGTGATCGCGGTAAAGACGACGCCGACCTCAGCCGAGGCATGGGCGAGACGATCCCATCCCCGGGTCCCGCGCACAAGGTAGCCGATGCTGCAGACGAGGACAACGGTAAAGGCCAGATAGGCCGTCAGGATGCTTGGGACGTGGAGATACATGATCCGCTGGACCTCCCCCTGGACGGCGTCCGGCGGGGCCTGAACAAGACCCATCCAGAGGCCGGCGACCACAAGCGCCCCTGCCCCCAGACCCAGGGTCACTCCCAGGCGATCCATGGTGCTCAGTCCTCCATGACGAAGGGAAAGGTGAGATACCCGAGCACGAGAAAGACCAGATCGAAGACCAACAACAACCGAAGCCAGTGTGGTTCGGCCCCGAGGCTCTCTCCGGCCAGGACGAGCTCCGTCAGTCGGCTCGCGGGAAGGAGGACAGGGATCACAAGGGGGAGCAGGAGCAAGGGCAACAGGACCTCGCGAGCCTTTAGGTGGGCGGTAATCGCCGCAAAGAGGGTCCCGATGGCGACAAAACCCACCGTCCCCAAAATCAGGACCGGGACCAGACGGCCTCCGGCCGGCCAGAGGTCGAGATGAAAGAAGAGCCCGAACATCACCACAATCGCGATCTCCGTCGCCACCATCACACAGCATCCGCCGACGACCTTGCCGAGATACACGCCCCCGAGGTCCCCGGGGACGAGCCGGAGTGCCTCGAGGCAGTCGTTTTCCCGCTCGATCTGGAACGCCCGGGCCATCCCCCACAGCCCGGTGAGAATAAAGGCGAACCAGAGCAGCCCCGGCGCCCCCTGCCGGACCTGTGCTTCCGTGGGACCGAGGGCAAACCGGAACAGGAAGACGAGGAGGGCGCTGAAGAAGAGGAGGGTGTTCACACCTTCGCGGCTGCGCGCCTCGATGCGGAGGTCTTTGCGGAGGATCTCTGTGGCCAGGACCAGAACGTTCACCGTCCTCCCCCCTCGGTGCGTAGGGCGTACAGCTCCTGAAATGCTGGAAGGGTCATGGTCCCGCGCGGCTCGTCCAGGATGAGCCGTCCACGCGCAAGGATTGCCAGTCGGGTCGCCAGTTTCAAACCGTCGAGGAAGTTGTGCGTCGCAATCACGGCCATGCCTCCCCTCTCCTGGTGTTCCTGCAGGGCCGCCTCGAGTACTTTGGTCGCCTCACGGTCGAGATTCGTGTACGGCTCGTCCAATAACCACAGGTCTGCGCGCCGAAGGAGCAGCCGGGCAAGGGTGATCCGCCGCTTCATCCCGCTCGACAGCGTGCGGACCCGCTCATCCGCCACCTCACCCAGGCCCACCCGCTCCAGCGCTGCCGCCACGGCGCCTTCCGCTGGCCGGTCGCCGCGGACGGCCGCAGCAAAGGAAAGATTCTCGCGGGGTGACAACTCTTCGTAGAGAGCGCTTCCATGCGAAAGGATCTCGACGCGGTGCCGGATCTGGTCACGCCCACGCACGAGGTCGGCCCCATTGACTGTCCCGGATCCCCGGGTCGGCCGCACAAGCGTCGCCAGAATCTTGAGCAGGGTCGTCTTTCCCGACCCGTTCGGCCCGAAGAGGACCAGAGTCTCGCCCGGTGCGAGATCCAGATCGACCCCACGGAGGGCCCACGTCCCCCGAAAGGCCTTGCCCAGGCCCCGGACCGACACGCCGACGGATGTCCCGCTGTGCACCACGCTACCGGTCCGCCTCCCCCATGACGAAATCGACACTGCCGATGATGGCAACCGCATCGGCGACCATATGCCCCTCGATCAGCCGGGGCAGCGCTTGGATATTGACGAAGGACGGCGGGCGGAGCTTGACACGCCAGGGCTTGTTGGTTCCATCGCTCACCACGTAGAACCCGACCTCCCCCTTGGGTCCCTCCACCGGGACATAGGCCTCCCCGGGCGGCACGTTGAAGCCGTGAGAATAGAGGAGGAAGTGGTGGATCAAGGCCTCCATGCTCTGCCGGACCACTCTTTTCGGCGGGGGGACGATCTTGGGATTGTCGATACTGACCGGCCCCCCCGGCATCTCATTCAGGGCCCGCTCCACGATCTTGAGCGACTGCCGCATTTCAAAGATCCGCACGAGATACCGCTCATAGGCATCGCCGGCCTGCCCCAGGGCGATTTCGAAATCGAATCGCTCGTAGCCGGAGTAGGGGTTCGATTTCCTGAGATCCCAGGGGACACCGCAGGCCCGCAGATTCGGGCCGGAGAGGCCCCAGTCAATGGCCTCTTCCGCCTTGATCACGCCGATCCCCTTGAGGCGTTGGATCCACAGCGGATTGTCGGTCAGGAGATCCTCGTACTCATCGAAGCGATGTGGAAACTCGCTCAGGATCTGTTGAACCGCTCGGTCAAAGCCTTCCGGGAGGTCGGCCATCAGTCCCCCCACCCGGAAGTAACTCGACATCATCCGGGCCCCGCTCACCATCTCGTAGATGTCGAGGATCCGC
>JAKEGQ010000018.1 GCA_022615475.1 Candidatus Methylomirabilota bacterium
GAAGATGAACTGCTCCACGGCTCGGTCCCTCCCGGGATGCTGGAAGGATTCTAGCCGGATCCCTCAAGCATTGCAAGGGCCTTCTCGCCACCTGTCGAGCCCGCACCGCCCGCTGGTTTGACACCCTACCGACCCTCCGCTATAGTGGGGAAGTTTTTTGCATCAGGGGATGTCGATGTTCTATCTGGGCCGGGGACTGCAGGTGCTGGGCATGGCCAATCTGGTGGTGGCCTTCTTCGTCGGGATCACCGAGGAGCACGGCATGGGGCCCGAGATGGTTCTCCTTGGAATCGGCGCGGTCCTGTTCATGCTGGGCCGGATGCTAGAGCGGAAAGCCGGATGAAGCGCCTTTTGCTGCCGTGGCTCACCGGAGTCTTGGTAGGACTTCTTTCGGTGGCGCACGCCTCGCCCGGGGCGGAAGAGCAGGCGACGCAGAACTACCAGCGGGCGGAGGTACTCCGCCTGGCGGGACGGTTCGAGGAGGCCATCAACGGGTACCGCCAGACGCTCCAGGGTCTCCCGGAGCATCCGGTCGCCTTCGATCGCCTTCGGGAGATTTACAATAGGACCCACACTCACGCGGCGATCCGTGAGCTGCTCGAGACCACCGTGGCCCGACAGGAGGACGACTTCATCGCATGGAATCTCCTGGGGGTTCTCTACGGGCGGGACCGACGCTGGGATGAAGCGCTTCAGGCTTTTGTGCGCAGCCTGGACGCCGAGCCACGGGCGGCCGATGCCCTAGTCAACCGCGGCTGGGTCCTACTGGAGCTACGCCGCTACGAGGACGCCATCACCGCCTTCGAGGCGGCGCTCAGGCTCCAACCCCGGATGGCCCGGGCGCACGCCGGGCTCGGGAGCGCCATGGTCGAGGCGCGGGGGGACTACCGGGAGGGAATGAGTCGTTATCTCACCGCCGTCAAGTTGGACCCGGAGAATCCCGCCTTGCTGAACGACCTGGGTTGGCTTTCCTACAAGATGAATCGTTATCCGGAGGCCGTTGCCGCCCTCGAGAAGGCGGCGGCCCTGGATCCCAAGGACCCGATGATCGAGACCAACCTGGGGCTTGCGTACCAGAAAGCGGGCAGGGGACAGGAGGCGATCGCGCATCTCCAACGGGCGCTTGCCATCAATCCGGAATATACGCTGGCCCTCTATGGGTTGGGGAAGGCCTACGAATCCCGAGGTCAATACCCCGAGGCTCTCCAGGCGTACCGCAGGGCGTGGGGGCAGAGTGGCAACGATCTCTACCTGCTCCTCTGGCTTCAGGCGTATATGGCGAGCCACGGGCAGGTGGTGATCCTCTTTCTCTTCGTCTTTGGCGCCGGCCTCGTGGTGATTGTCCTGCGAACCCTCCGAGGGCGAAGGACCCCCGCCACCCTGAAGGGATAGCCAAAGTGAACGCACAAGTTGCGTTCACTTTAGAGCAATGGAGCATTGGAACAATGGAACAATAGAACAATCTTGGAAGCGAAATGCTCCATTGCGGTCTAATGTTCTATTGCTCAATTATCACAAGATGAAATACGTTGGTATTACCGCTTCTTCGCCGCCAGGGCCTGCAGCATGCGTTCGGCCTCGCGGATACGGGGGGACTCGATCTCCCACCGTTCCAGCCAAGCGAAGCGGCGCGGCCTCAGCGAGGCGGCGCCAAACTCCTTGGGCCGGAGGGACTCGAGATGGCGGACCTCGGCCCAGGAGCGGGCCAGCTTCGCAAGGGCCAACGCGCCGAATAGGGCGAACATTCCCGCCAACAGGTTAAATCCCAGAAAGGGCATGAAGCCCTCGGGGGTGAAGGGGGCGTTGAGGAAGTCGTGTAGCGTCGGGCTACCAACGGGCGGGAGGCCATACCTGAAGATATACAGGAGTCCGCCGGCCGCGCATGCCCCGGCAATCCCAAAGGCGGCCACCGCCCCTGGAATCTGCGCGCGAGTCCGGCTCCGCTGCCGCCTAATCTCCATCTGTAGTCGGATCCTGCCCACCCGATCGACGATGGCGTTGCCGAGCTCCATCTTCTGGCGGAGCGCCACACCCTTCTTCTCCACGTCCTGAAGGGTATAGTCCCTCTTCCCAACCGCCTTCGCGATCTCGTCAAACAGGGTGGTTGCGGTCTCCTCGGCTCGAGCCAACTCCTCTGCGTCTGCTGGCCGCGTCCCACTTTCAAAGTCGATGAGGCCGTAGAGGACCTCTTGGGCCCGTTTGAAGGAAGGATCGGGGCCTATTGCCTGTGACTCTGCCTCCTGACGCTGGGCCGGCGCGGGTGCGGCCGCCTTGGCCTCTGCTGGCTTCGCGACAGGAGCAACCTGGGGCTTGACTACCGGGGCGGACGGTGCCCCACTACCCGTCCGCCCGTCAGCTTTTCCCTGGAGTATCCTAATCGCCGCGGCCGCGGCTTGGGCGGCGTGAGCCGCCGCTTCGGCCGCCGCCGCCGCCGCCTCGGCTAGCTGCGCAAGAGCGTCGGGTGAGGCGGTGGCTGTCCGAGGGGGTGCAGCCGGTGCTGGGGCCGCGGACGCTGCTGGCGCCGCCGCCTTCGGTGCCTCCACCTTAGGCGGTGGGGCTGGTGCCGCCGCCTGTGGCGAGGCTCCTGCCTCACCCTTGGGTGCGGGCGGGGCGGGGCCGCCGAAACCCGCCGGGGGCGGTGGCAGCGTGATCGTCTTGCCTTCGACCGTAAAGGTATGGGCGAAATTATCCTGACTTCCCAGCATCTGTTTGGTCAAGGCGTGCGGGGCATTTGTGTAATCGAACTTGTAGTTCTTCTCAATATACGGTTTCTTCCACTGTTCGGGGACGCTGTCCTCCGGGAAGATGGCCGTTACTGGGCAGACTGGCTCGCAGGCTGCGCAGTCGATACACTCCTCGGGGTGGATGTAGAGTTGGTCCGTCGCCTCGTAAAAACATTCGACGGGACACACCTCGACGCAGGCCCGGTCCTTGGTGCCGATACAGGGCTCACAGACGATATAGGTCATACGCCTCCCTCCTTCATCTTGATTGTATCCCGGTCTCTATCCTGGTCTGAGGATGACAGCAATGTACGAAGGCTTCGTCGGGTGCGCCGATATTCTATTGGCCTCCCCCTGGTCGAGGCAAGAAAAATTATATGGCGTCCTACACTATTTTTCAATCAATTGCAGTGCTTCTCTGCAATATGCGTGAGCGTTGACCGACCGAACGCGTGACGCACGGATGACAACGAGAGCGCCGGAATGGAAAAAATTTGCGCCGTTTATTCATTTTTTGCTTGACAAACCACAACATGTTGTAGCATATTCGGTGCGTCTGCACTAAATCTTGTGGAAAAAGCTGTGGATAAGCTGTGGAGTCCGTGGGGAGAGGCTGCGGAACCCAGAGATTCTCGTCCAGAGATTCTCACGTGAGAGGAGGCTGGGGATGACGGAACACCCGCGGCAAGTGGCCAGTGATAAAGCACGAGGAGCCATGCTCCTGCAGCGTTTCCCCAATCCACCGGCGAGGAAGGGGAACTGGTCCGATTCCGCCCTTCGGATCATGCGGGAGCGGTACCTGGCCCGGCAGGGAGACAAGGTCCTGGAGACCCCTGAAGGGATGTGCTGGCGGGTCGCGGTCGAGATCGCTTCCGCAGAAGAGAAATGGGGGAAATCGGCTCAGGAGATTCACGAGACCGCCTGTCGGTTTTACGATCTCATGGTCGATGGCGTCTTCCTGCCCAACTCTCCAACGCTGATGAACGCCGGGAAGCAGAATGGCCTTCAGTACTCAGCCTGCTACGTCCTCCCGGTGGGGGACAGCATGGAGGAGATCTTCGAGGCGGTGAAGGCGGCCGCCATCATCCACAAGTCGGGAGGGGGGACGGGCTTCGCCTTTTCTCGACTGCGGGCGAAAGACGCCGTCGTCCGCTCGACGGGGGGCAAGGCCTCGGGCCCGGTGAGTTTCCTGCGGGTCTTTAACGGGGCCACCGAGGCGGTGAAGCAGGGAGGGACCCGGCGCGGGGCCAATATGGGGATCCTGCGTGTGGATCACCCCGATATCCTCGAGTTCATCGAGTCAAAGCTCGA
>JAKEGQ010000154.1 GCA_022615475.1 Candidatus Methylomirabilota bacterium
CCGGATGAGGCTCGCCACCGGCTCTCTCGGAGCACCTTTCAGGCCATAGCCTACCAAGGCGTCAAGGATTAAATTCGTTTGTGGCCAGATGTGAGCTGACTGGAGGTCCGGTTTCCAGACCGCCGAGGCGATACCCATCCGGTGAAGGATGGAGGCCTGTTTTCTGGGAACGCCGGCAAGCCTCTCGGCCGCCTTGGCGAGAAGGACCCGAACATCGGCACCCCAGTTGGCCAGGTGGCGTGCTGCCGCCAAGCCTCCCCCTCCATTGTTGCCGGACCCGGCCAGAACAAGAATGTGTTTTCCGGCGACATCGGCCCTTAAGATCGTCCGGGCCTTGGCAGCCACATGGCGGCCGGCATTCTCCATCATTTGCAGAAGGTCAATCCCGATCTCTTCTGTCATGATGCGGTCAACCTGAGTCATCTGCTCTACGGTAACTGCCCAGCGCTCCATTCGCGTCTCCAAAAGCCGTACCAGCCTATTTCAGCAGCTCTTCCACTCGCTTCCGATTCCCGCTGAATCCCCGCAGGACTTCGCCGTCGATAACCAGCGTCGCAGTCACACGGCTCTGGTACTTCTGCACTAACTCCTTTCGGGCCTCCGGATCCGCCTGGATGTTCTTGCTCTCGAAAGCGATGCCCCGTTGCCGAAGAAACTCTTCGGCGACCTGGCAGTCTCCTCAGCCGGGTTGATGGAACAGAATCACTCTCTTCACGGGCTGCCCCTTTCCAGTTGGCGCTACCTGTTCGATGGTCGGTTGGAGCTGAGGACTGGGCAACTCCCCTTCTCCTATCCGACTCCAAGGAGCCGCTCAAGCTTGCTCTGATCGAAGCCGATGACGATCTCTCCATCGATGACCGTCACGGGCGTTGTGGCATAGCCCAGCTTCTTGAGCTCATGTAGGGCTTGGGGATCCTTCGTAACGTCGCGGATCTCGAACTCGATCCCTTTCTCCGCAAGAAACTCTTGCGTCTGATGGCAGAACATTCATCCAGGCTGGGAATAAATGATCACTCGCTTCTTGCTCATCGCTCCTCGCTTCTGTTATCCCTCGATCCGCGTGCAGGCCCAAAATGTCCTTCGTGCTCTTGGCCGCCATTTCCACTTCGCCTCACCGGGGATCAGGAGGCCGGGCGGGTCCGTGACTCCTTCCGGGGCATCAGCTCTCGCTAAAGCCTTCGGGTTCATCAGCTAACCGGGAATTCCCCGAAGGGCGGGTTTGAGGACCCGCCCTTCGGGGGGTTTCCCATCGGGCTATCTCAGTGCAGGAATTCGCAGCCTTTTCCCTACGCCTACATAAGCTGCGCCCACAGCGCGTCCTCTTTGTTCATCATATCCTTGGGATCACCCGTCGGGTGACGGACGATCACGAGCATCTGCCATTTGCCTACGGGCGACTCGGCCAGCGTGGCCTTGAAGGTCGCCTTCCCTTGCTGGTCCGTCTTGAAGGCATAAGGAGCGGTCCCTACACCCGCCATCGCCTCCTTGGGCTTCATGTTCACGAACCAGACGCTGTAGACGGAGTTGGGCTTCAGATCTTTCGCCTGGATGGTGAGGATGCTATCCGCAATCACCGCCTCTCCGCTTCCGCTCTGAACTCCCTGAGAGCGGTTCAGGGCAATCTTCACCTTCTCCGCGCTGAAGACGGGGCCAGGCCCCCACAACGCTGTGAAGGCCAACCCAACAACAACCATGGTCAATGCAACGAGCTTTCGATGCTTCACCGTTTTCCTCCTTTGTGTATTCCGTTACGTTTCGCGAACCAGGATAATCGTCAGCTCCCTTACCCTAAACTCTCGCTTTCTCACCCCCTTTCCTCCGTGGTTAAGACTGCTCCACCACCACCGCCACGGCCTCTCCTCCACCGAGGCAGATCACCGCCAAGCCCCGGTTTGCTCCGCGATCCTGCATCGCGTAGAGCAGGGTAGTCAGGATGCGGGCTCCGCTGGCCCCGATGGGGTGGCCCAATGCGACCGCCCCGCCGTTGACATTGACCCGCTCCGGGTCCAGGCCGAGGCGCTGGATTGCCGCGAGGGCAACCACAGCAAAGGCCTCATTAATCTCGAACAGGTCGATTTCATTGACATTCAAGCCGGTCTTCTTCAGGACCATCTGGATCGCTTCGGCCGGGGCGATAGTGAACCACTCCGGGGCCAAGGCTGCCGTCGCATAGCCAACGATCCGGGCCATCGGCGTAACACCCAGCACCTTGGCGTGGTCAAGCGACATAACGGTCAGGGCGGCCGCCCCATCGTTGACGGAAGGCGCGTTGCCCGGGGTGATGGTCCCCTCGGACTTAAAGGCGGGCTGCAGCCGCCTCAGCTTTTTAGGGTCGAACCGCTTGAGATCCTCATCTTCCTCGATGACGCGTCTTTCTCCCTGCTTGCTGCCCACCTCCACTGGAACAATCTCGGCCTTAAACTTCCCCACCCTTTGGGCCGTGAGGGCCCGTTCGAAGCTTTGGATCGCATAGTCATCCTGGGCATCGCGGTCGATCTGGTATTCAGCGGCGCACAGCTCGCCACACATGCCCATGTGAAAGTCGTGATAGGGGTCCCAGAGGCCGTCGTGGACCATAGCGTCGATCAGATTGGCATGGCCCATGCGGTACCCCTCTCTGGCGTGGCTTAGCAGATAGGGGGCCCCGCTCATACTCTCCATGCCTCCGGCAACAACCACGTCGGCATCTCCAAGTGCGATGGCACGAGCCGCCAGCACGACCGCCATGAGCCCCGAGCCGCAGACCTTGTTGATCGTCAAGGCGCCGACGGAGTCGGGAAGGCCTGCCCCGAGCGCAGCTTGGCGCGCCGGGGCCTGGCCTAACCCGGCGGAGATGACGTTGCCCATGATCACCTCGTCCACCTGCCCCGGCTCCAGGCCAGCCCTTTTCACGGCGTCTGTGATCACGAGGCTTCCAAGCTTCGTCGCCGGGATGGCTTTCAGGGCCCCATTGAAGCTGCCGATGGGGGTCCTGGCCGCGCTCACAATGACCACTTTTCTCACGGGTTCCCTCCCTTAGGCGTTTTCGACATCTTGTGCGGCATTCTCGCCGCGCCGATCAGCCCGCCCCGCGCGGGAGGCGGTGCCTCAACCAGTGCCGATTTTCCGGTCGCGCGAGGGATTGATCCGGCGGCTCTTCTTCCAGCACAGAGTACAGGTGAGATAGCTTCCTCCCTGAAGAGCTTGCCAGCGGTGCCAGCGGCACGCAGCTTGTCGGTTATACTCCATGCGCAGGCGATCGAGTTGGAACAGGCGGAGAAGCCCGGCGGCCCCGATGATGCCGCCCAGGGACATAAGAGCTACCAACGATATCAAATCTGTCAGGGCCATTATTCAATTACCCTCCGATAGAAACTCAGGGTGCCCAAGTCTTCTTCCAAGAAGTATTCGCGCCCTTTTTCCGGCGGCGTCCCTACGTCGAGTGGCACGAGCACCCAAGCAACAAACCCGTTCACCCGCCTTGGGGTTCCCGCAGGACGGCCCTGAGCGCACGCCGGCATGGAATCCATGGCTTACGTCATGTCCTGCCTCTAAATTCGACGGGACGACAAACCTCATGGCTTCTGCGTCCACGTCAGCAACTCCTGAACAAACAGGGAACAGTTCACGAGCCGCACCCGATGGCTTCTCAATCTCTTCAACAGTGCCAGGCCACCACGATCGATGAAAGTGACGCCGGCAAGGTCCAGCGCGAGCCCCGTCGGCCCGCGCAAGATCCGGGAGCACTCGTGCTCCAGGATGGCGACCCAGCGGTCAACGATCCTCCCTTCGAGCTTGAGGGTCACCGTGGCGTCATCTTCCCCGATCTTGTCGATCCGGAGCATTGTCCCCCTCGCCTATCGTTCCCGATCCGAGCCCGGCTGTCCCCGATCACAGAAGACTCTTCCCCATCCCCGCCATCACCGGATGAGCGTCGGGAGTGCCATCCTCGGCGAGCCAACGCTCCGCCTCGATCGCCGCCATACAGCCGCTGCCTGCGGCCGTGACGGCCTGCACGTCCCCACATGCAAAAACCCCGAGGATACTTGTCCCCCACACCAAAGCCGTCAGCCGCTTGATCTCCACGCCCATCTTGGACCTCCTCGGGAAAAGCAACCCACTGCACTGGCCCCCTATTTTCCTTGCTCTTGATAGTGCTGGATTAATCCGAGGGTGTCATTCGCCACGAGGCGGCCTATTGCGCCGCTGGATTGGACAAGCAAGACGATGGTTCCATTTTGCCGCAGGATGAACCCTGAGGGGTGGAGGTACAGCGGCTCCTCGTTGATGTATCCGCCGATCGTCGCAACGATCTCTCGGGCATTGAGCCCGTAAAGGACGGGAAACGTGAGCTTATGGCGATCTACCATCTTTTGGGCGTCCTCTTCCGAGTCCACGGAAAGCGCTACCACCTGGGTCCCGATGTCTTTGAACCGCTCAATGTTTCTCTGAAAGTCAGCTAACTGCTGATTGCAGTAAGGTCACCACTCTCCCCGGTAAAAGAGCAACACACTCCAGCCCCCAGCAAGGTCAGCGGGTATCGTCATCTGACCGCCGCCGACTTTTTTGGCAACAATAGTTGGAACCTGTTGATAGTTCTGTAAACGCATGGCCTTTTCTCCCTCCTAATCAACTTTGAGAGGTGCGCCCAAACCAGCACAGCCAATCGCTTAGCGTCGATCAGGTACACCAGGGGCCGGGGCCCTGCAGACGATCTCATTAGCCGCAGGACTGGCCTACACCACAGGAAGTGAGGACTGGAGGTGTGTCCGTATCAGAGCCCTCGGCCAGCCAACGCTCCGCCTCGATCGCCGCCATACAGCCGCTGCCTGCGGCCGTGACGGCCTGCCGGTACACCCGGTCCTGCACGTCCCCACAGGCAAAAACCCCGGGGATGTTTGTCTGAGTCGATCCCGGCCGCGTTTGGATGTATCCGAGTTTGTCTGTCTCGAGCCACGCCTTGAAAACATCGGTGTTCGGCTTGTGCCCGATCGCGACGAAGAGCCCCTTCACGGGGAGCACGGAAGCCTCACCGGTCTTCACATTTCTGAGGGCCAGTCCTTCCACCTCGCTCTCCCCAAGAACATCCTCCACCACCGTGTTCCAGATGACCGTGATCTTGTCGTGAGTGAGCGCGCGCTGCTGCATGATCTTCGAGGCGCGTAGCTGCTCGCGCCGGTGGATGAGATGGATCCGGGAAGCGAAGCGCGTCAGGAAGAGGGCCTCCTCCAGTGCGGCGTCCCCCCCACCGACGATTGCTACTTCTTCGCCCTGGAAGAACGCCCCGTCACAGGTGGCGCACGCCGAAACGCCCCGCCCTAAGAGACGCCGCTCGTTCTCGAGTCCGAGGTATTGCGCCGAGGCGCCGGTCGAAACAATCACCGCGTCAGCCAGCACGGGGGTCTTTTCGTCAATCAGCAGGCGGAACGGCCGCTGGGCAAAGTCCACGCCAGTCACCACGCCGTACCGCAGGCTCGCGCCGAACCGGACGGCCTGCGCCTCGAACCGTTGCATCAGCTCGGGGCCTTGGATCCCCTCGGGAAAGCCCGGATAGTTTTCGACGTCGGTCGTCGTGATGAGCTGGCCTCCGGGTTCAGGTCCCTTTATCACCAGTGGATTCAAATTGGCCCGCGCGGCGTAGATGGCCGCGGTGAGCCCCGCAGGGCCGGTCCCGACGATCACGACGGGCCGGTGCTCGGCAGCGGAAAAATCCACCCCGTCGAAAGCCGAAAGGTCGGGGATCCCGTTCGGCGAACTGATCTCCACCTTTCTCACGATCATCTCCTCTTGACCCGGACTTACGTCTCAGGCCGGCTGCAACAGGGCGTTCAGCTTCTCTGCCAGGACCCTCTTCGGCACGACGCCCACCATTTGATCGACGACCCGACCATCCTTGAAGAAAATCAGGGTAGGAATGGACCGGATGCCGAATCGGGCGGCAATGCGGGGGTTGGCATCAACATCCAACTTGGCCACTTTGGCGATCTCCTCGAAATCAGCCGCCAATTCCTCGACGACCGGGGCGATCGTTCGACATGCGCCACACCAGCTGGCCCAAAAGTCCACGAGCACCGGTTCCAAACTCTCCAGGACCTCACGCTGGAAGTTATCGTCGGTAAGGGTTACGGACTTGAACTCGGATGCCATGCTGTTCTCCTCCTTTCAGTCACTATCCCGTTAATTGCCTCGCCAGCCTGGAATGCCTCGCGCTCACTGCGCGGGAGGCTCAACCTGCCCTGCCATGGCGGCAAGACTCGCCGCTTCCGGGTCCGGTACGAGAGCGTAATCCTGGAGAAGCTCCCTCAGTATGCGCCGGCCTCGAAAAAGCCGGGTCTTCACGGTGTTCTCGGGGCAGGTCATGGTCTCAGCAATCTCGCGCACGCTGAAGCCTTGGATGTCCGAGAGGATGATGGCACTCCGAAACGGTTCGGGAAGCTGCTCAAGGGCCTCCCGGAGGTCGAGCCGAACCAGTTGGTCCAGGGGTCCTGCCTCCGCTCCGCGAACCCCCTCGACCTCCGCCCTCATGGCAGAGTGCCGCTTGGAATCCATATCCTCCGTAGCCGGTTCCCGACTCTGCCTCCAGTAGGAATCGATAAAGGCATTGCGCAGGATTCGAAAGAGCCAGGCCCGGAGATTGGTCCCCGGCTGAAACTGACGGCGGGATCGCAGGGCTCGCAGATAGGTTTCCTGCACCAGGTCTGCCGCGTCCTGTTCGTTCCTGGTCATTTGGAGGGCGAAGTTATACAACCCATTGAGATGCGTCAGGGCCTCTTCGTTGAAGACAGCCATCTCTTTCTCCACACCCGGGTGCGTCCGAGACCTGCTCGAGACGTGTCCGCGACGCTCCCCCGTCATCGCTGCTGACCGCATTTCCTTGCCTCCCGAAGCCGCGATCCATGATTTTTAAGAGGCAAAGGCGATGCCAAAAAGAAAAAGGCCATTTAGAGCGCACTCTAAATGGCCAGTACCGTTGACCTTAAGTGAGATTCTAGCGGTCGCTAAGCATTCGACAAAACCCCACGGTTAGTCCCAATTTTTTGGGACAGTCGCGATATCTTGGGATTTCTCACTCCTTTCTCTTGATCCCAAGCTTCTTCATCCGCGCCTCGAGAGTGGTGGGCTTTAGCCCGAGGAGCTTGGCTGCCCCCTTCTCCCCGCTAACGCGCCATCCGGTGAGTTCCAGCGCCTGGATGATATGCTCGCGCTCGAGTTCCTGCAGGGTCGGGAGCCGCGCCTCACGCGGGGAGACGCCCGGCTTTGGGACCCACTCGCCGAGTTCCAGCTCGGCGCCACTACTCAGGACGACCGCTCGCTCGATTACGTTCTCGAGCTCCCGGACGTTGCCCGGCCAGGGATAGACTTTTAGGGCATCCATCGTCCTCTGCGCAATCGTCTCGACCCGCTTTCCCAACTTCACCCCGTACTTCATGACGAAATAGCGCACCAAGAGGGGGATGTCTTCCGCCCGCTCCCGGAGCGGGGGGAGCCGAATCGGAAAGACATTCAGCCGGTAGTAGAGGTCGGGGCGGAAACGGCCGTCACGGGTGGCCTCTTCGAGATTCCGGTTCGTGGCTGCGATCACTCTGACACCCACCTTGATGGTGTGGGAACCTCCGACCCGTTCGAACTCCCCTTCCTGGAGTACCCGAAGAAGTTTCGCCTGGAGATCAAGCGGGAGGTCGCCGATCTCATCCAGGAAGATCGTCCCTCCATCCGCCAGCTCGAAGCGACCGATCTTTCGCGCCAGCGCGCCCGTGAAGGCCCCCCTTTCGTGGCCGAAGAGCTCACTCTCGATGAGCCCGGCGGGGAGAGCGGCACAGTTCACCTTGACCAGGGTCCGCTCCTTTCGGGGGCTCAAGTGATGAATTGCCCGGGCGATAAGCTCCTTGCCTGTCCCTGTTTCCCCGAGCAGGAGGACCGTGGTGTCCGTCTTCGCCACGGTCTCCACCGCCTTCAGCATCTTCTTCAGGATCCGACTCTGCCCGACGATTTCCTCGAAGTTGTAGTCGGTCTTGATCTCCTCCTGCAGGTAGATGTTCTCTTCCTGGAGCCTCACCTTCAGCGTCGCGATCTCCTCGTACGCCAGCATGTTTTCGACGGCCAGGGCCACCTGGGTCCCAACCTCGGTGAGGAACTCGGCGTCCGCCTCAGAATACTGATGAGGTGACCTGCTGCCCACGTTCAAAGTCCCCAGCGCCTTCCCCCTTGCAATTAACGGGGCCGCAACATATGACCGGATTCCCTCCTTCAGGAGGCGATCCTCCGGGGTGATGAGCCTCTCCTCTGCCAAGTCCCGCCGTACGAGGGGTCGCTTCTCGTCCAGCACCGCCTGGAGGTGACTTCCTTGGCGTGGGAACTCTGCGCCCACCGCGAGGGCCCCGTCCACCGGCGAGAACCCTGCCAGCGCAAAGACCTGTACGACGTCCCTCACCGGGTCGAGGAACGTCAGGGTGGCACGGTCAAAGGCAAGGACATGACCGAGGATCCGAGCGAGGACGTCGAACAGCGATTTTCTGTCGAGGTTCGAGATGATAGCATTATTGATCTCGAGGAGGACGCGCTGCCGCTCCTCGGACCGGCGGAGCTGGCTTGTACGCTCCTCCACGAGCCTCTCCAAATCTTCCGAGTATCGCTTGAGCGCGGCCTCGGCTCGCTTGCGATCGGAAATGTCACGCACCATGGCGATCATGCAGGTCCTGTCGCCAAGATCAATCACCGACGCCGAAATCTCCGCCGGGAGGGTTTCACCCGTCCCAGTGAGACAGGTCAGCTCATCCGTCCACCCGCTCCCCTTTTCGCGGACGGAGCGGGCGAAGGCAAAAAGTTGAGGCATCTCGTTCCGATGAATTGCCGTGATAGGCATGGACAATAACCGCTCACGCAAATACTTGAGCATCCTGCACGCTTGGGGATTCACATCCAGGATTCGATCCGCCTCGGGGTCGATAAGTAAAATGGCATCGTTTGAGTGATCGAAAACCTTGCGGAAATGCTCTTCCGCCCGCCGGCAATTGGCCTCGGCTTGTTCCAAGGCCGCCACGCGCTCACGTAGGTTCTCCAATTCGGTATGCTGCCGCTCGAGTTGCTCTTCGTCCTTCATCCCACCCCCCCCGTGTGCAGCAGGTTGCCTTCACACCGAGAGGCCCTCACGGGTACCTCTGCAAACTTCGCACTCGAACCGGACCGACATAACGGACACGCTCAAGCCTGCAAGGAAGACGAAGACCGGAAGATACTCGGCAGGGAAATTCAAGGATGCCCAAACTTGGTCCCCCGCGGCTGCCCTAATAATAAGCTCCGGGCTCCGCCTTGGCAACCACCTGCTTCGCAGGGATCATCATCCCGGGCTCAGTGCAGATTTCCGGGCAAAAAACCCCTCCAACATGGAACGGTCGAACGGCGGACTGAAAAGAGCACTCATGATACGGGTGTCTCGAAAAAGACGCGGGCACACTGGAAGAGCGCGTCCCATCCCACGTCCGAGACGAGCGCATAGAGCATATCTCCTTGGCCCCAGAGGAGCATCTGCTGCCCTTCGGACTCGAAGGC
>JAKEGQ010000155.1 GCA_022615475.1 Candidatus Methylomirabilota bacterium
AGGCCGCCGGCGGCGTCATCGGCCAGACACTGGCCATGGAGGGCGTGTTTGCCTTCTTTCTGGAATCTTCGTTCCTCTACCTTCTACTGTTCGGGGAGGACCGGCTTGGGCAACGCGGCCACTGGGTCGCCGCGCTCTTGGTGTTCGTGGGCACCTGGTTGAGCGGCTTCTTCATCGTCTGCACCAATGCATGGATGCAGCATCCGGTCGGTTACGAGGTCGCGGCCGACGGGGTCATCAGGCTGACCAGCCTGTCTGCGCTCTTCACGAATCCCTGGGCGCTTCCCCAGTATCTGCATGTCATGGTCGGCACGACGATCACGGCGAGCTTCGTGATGGCGGCGATCGGCGCGTTCTACCTGCTGCGCGGCGAACACGTGGGGACGGCCCAACGCTTCTTGTCGGTGGCGGTCGTGGTCGGGCTTATCGCGAGCGTGATGGCGGCGTTCCCGACCGGCGACCTCCAATCCAAGCTCGTCTATAAACATCAGCCGGTCACCTTTGCCGCCATGGAAGGTCACTTCCACACGGAGGACGGGGCGGGGATGGTCCTCATCGGGCAGCCCAACATGGCAGAAATGCGTCTGGATAACCCGGTCATTTTGCCGCGCATGCTCTCCTTCTTGACGCACCAACGCTGGGACGCCAGGATCGTTGGGTTGAGTGATTATGATCGCAACCTCTGGCCTGATAACATTGAGCTGCTCTACTACGCCTACCATGTGATGGCCGGCCTCGGGACGTTCTTTATCGTGATTATGACATTTAGCGCCTTCTTCCTGTGGCGCCGAAAGCTCCACGAACAGCGCTGGCTCCTGTGGATCCTGATGCTTGCCTTGCCGTTTCCATTCATTGCGAACACCGCGGGATGGATGACGGCAGAGCTCGGCCGCCAACCATGGCTCGTCCATGGACTGATGAGAACGGCTGAGGGCCACTCGACCAACGTGTCGGCCGGTAATGCGTTGTTCACGCTCATCGGCTTCATGGGGATGTACGCCATGCTGTCGGTGCTTTATATCCTCCTCACTACACGAATCATCGCGCACGGGCCGGAATCAGCGTCCGAACACTCATAGGACGGACTACTGGGAGCCTGAGGGGGGAACGGTCCAATGGAGACAGTCTGGTTCTGGCTCCTGGCATGGATGCTCGGAACCTATGTCGTGCTCGACGGCTTTGACTTTGGGGTCGGCATCCTACACCTCTTTGTAGCGAGGAATGAAGCCGAGCGTGATCAGGTCATCCGCTCAATCGGTCCCGTGTGGGACGGCAACGAGGTGTGGTTGATCGCCGCAGGTGGTACCATGTTCTTCGCATTTCCCAAGCTTCTGGCGGTGTCGTTCAGTGGGTTCTACCTGGCGTTGATGATCGTCCTGTGGCTATTGATGTTTCGCGCCCTGGGCATCGAGCTTCGACACCACATACACGATCCGCTCTTTGCGCAGTTCTGGGATGTCGCCTTTGCAACTGCGAGCGTGCTGCTCACCGTCTGTCTGGGTGCCGCGCTTGGCAACCTCGTGCGTGGCGTTCCGTTGAGGGAGGACGGGACGTTTTTTGCGCCCCTGTGGACGGACTTCCGCGTCGGGCAGCAGACCGGCATCCTGGATTGGTACACCGCATTGGTCGCGCTGACCGCGGTGCTGGCCCTGGCTCATCATGGTGCTTTGTGGCTGTACGCGCGCACGGATGAGGCCGTCGCGGAGCGGGCAGTCCATCTGGCGGGCCGGGTTTGGCCTCTCGCTGTCGCCCTATCGATTGTCACGACGATTGCCACCGTCGTGGTTCAACCAAACGTGCGGGAAAGTCTGGCCGCGCGGCCCTGGGGTGTGGTATTCATCGGGCTCGCCGTTGCTGGGATGGTCGGTGCCCATGTACTCCGCAAGCGGGGAAAGGCCTTTCAGGCGTTTCTGGCTTCAGCAGCGTACTTGTACGGGATGGTGGCGCTCGCGGCAATCGGCATCTACCCGTATGTCTTACCCGGGCGTAATCCGGCCTTGGGGCTGACACTTCACGACGCCGCCGCTGCAGGATCCGGACTGGTCCTCGCCATGTACTGGTGGATTCCGGGGATGGTGCTGGCATGCGCATACACGGTCTATGTATATTCGACGATGCCGGCGAAGTTCTCCGTGCACGACGCGGCCAATCACTAGCCCTGCGACGGACACTACATACCTGCCGGGAGGTGGCGAGCCATGGAGGAAAAGGGGGACCTGCAAGGGAAGGCCTACAGCAAACGCGAACGTCTCTTCCGCTGGCTCGCCCTGGGGGAGGATGGGATCTACCTGGTCGCCGGGGGATTGCTGGCCGCAACCGCGGTCGTTTTGCTTATCTCCACCGGCGGAAGCTTCTTTCAGGCCATCAAGGCCGGCAACCTTCGGCTTCACGCGATTGAAATCCTGGACAGCCTCCTCCTGGTCATCATGCTCGTCGAGATCCTCCATACCATCCGGATCACCATCAGGGAAGATGCCCTGGTCATGGAGCCGTTTCTCATCGTCGGCTTGATTGCCTCGGTCCGACGGATCCTTATTCTGACCCCAGAGGCAGCCGAATTTCTTAAGCGCGAGCCGAGTGTCTTCAAGAACGCCATGATCGAGCTCGCCGTGTTAACCCTCTTGATTCTGGTCCTCGTCGTTTGCATCGCCATTCTGAGGCGGTCTGCGAGCAAGCCGTAACACTTTCTTGCCGTCTTAGTGAAGAGGTTCGGTGTGGGCAAGGTAACGGGACTGCGGTGTCCGAAGTGCATGCAGCGCTACCCCGTCGAGATCGAGGGGCGCCTGTGCGAGCGTTGCCACTACATCCTTGAGGTGGAGGTGGACCTCAGCAGTCTCCACGGAAAGGGGCCGGACTATTTCTTGAATCGCGCCGAGCGGAGCATCTGGAGGTGGCGGGAGTTTCTCCCGATCGAGAAGGCCGAGGCGATCGTAACCCTCGGCGAGGGGGGAACGCCGCTTCTGCCGGTAGAGAGACTGCGTCGCGACGTGCGCGGGGCCGAGGTCTATCTCAAGAACGACACCGTGCTTCCCACGGGATCCCTCAAGGATCGCTCTAATGCCGTCGCGATCTCTCGGGCGATTGAGGAGGGGCGCACGGTCGTGGCGGTGGCCTCGACCGGCAACGCCGCCGCCTCGGTGGCCGCCTACGCCGCCCGCGCGGGTCTTCAGGCGGTAGTCTTTGTGCCGGAGGCGACAGCATCCGGAAAGGTGGCGCAGGCTACCGCCTACGGGGCGCGGATCGTCCGGGTGCAGGCGGACTTCGATGGAACGGTACGCGTGTATGGCAAGGCGCTCAAAGCGTTCGGCTGGTATAGCTGTGACTCGTCAAACCCGTGGCGGAACGAGGGCAAGAAAAGCTACGCCTATGAGATCTGGGCCGACCTCGGCGGCCGCGTGCCCGATTGGGTCATTCATCCAACCGCAGGAGGGGTCGGCGCCGCCGCCTGCTGGAAGGGATTCAATGAACTGTACCGTCTGGGATGGATCAATCGGCTCCCAAGGATTGCCGTGGCCCAGCCGGCGGCCTGTGCCCCCCTGGTCCGAGCCCTTGAAGCGGGGTGGGATGAGATCCGGCCAGTCGAGGCGCAACAGACCATAGCCGAAAGCATCAAGGTGGGAAGCCCCTCTACCATGGCCTGGTGTGCCCTTCGAGCCGTCCGGGAGTCAGGCGGGACGGCGGTAGCCCTTTCGGAGTCGGAGATCGAGAGGAGCCAGGTCCTCGCGGCACGAGAGACCGGGATCTTTGCCGAGCCGGCTGGCGCGGTGTCTCTCGGGGCAGCCATCCGCCTGGCGGAAGAGGGGCTCCTCCGTCCCGGCCATCTCGTCGTAGCGGTGATCACTGGCCACGGCCTGAAGCAACCCCGGACCGATCTTGCCCTCCCCCCCGCCATTCCGCCCGACCTTCGGATGGTTGAACGGGCCCTCCAAGTTCGATGACTGAAGTCCGATGACCGATGACGGGCGACCGGTGACCGAGAAGTTCCTGAAAGGAGATCTATTACCGGTTCCCCCCCTTCGTTTCTCCTGGCGGCACGTGTAGGCCCCGAGCGACATTGCCGGAAGCGGCGGGGCCCCTCGGCAGGCGACGGTCCGCTCCTCCCCCTGCCGGCGAGGGGGGAGGTTGACCGCGGAGGCCTTTCCCCGAGCCGTCCCCACCTTCCTTGCAGGGATCGTGAACACGGAGGGACCCGGGCCGTAAGCCGCCGACCGCTGACTGGGTTTATGGGGTTCCGACTAACGCGCAGGCTAGGCGGGGAACGCCATGCTGCAGAAGGTGACGACCCCCTGCGGGTCGGGCGCCTGGCCGTAGTGGAGGAGTTCTGCGGTCCGACCTCTCATCAGGTGGAGCAAGGTATAGACGGGAGGCAGCCCGCAGACGCGGCGCCTATCCTTCTCCCGGCTGACAAAACGAAAGAACCCTTCAGGGTCGCCAGCGGTCACGGGCGCAAGCATGCGTCTGTCCTGCTCTTCAATCCATCGAAGGAGGTCAGGCGTGATCGGCCCAGCGTCTCCAAAGCGGGGGCCCACGTGGGCCAGGTCGGCGCCGGCAACAAGGCAGACGGGCGTGTCTTGCGCGTCGAGGAGCTCGCGTAGGGCCTCGAGGACACGCTGTACCTCTGGATCATCCGAGGGGACTTGTCCGGCGAGGACCCATTCCTGCAAGGAGCCGCACAGGATGGGGAGGATCCGGAAGGGGCGTTTGGCCCCGAGGAGGTGCTGCAGGAGGATGACCTGAAATTCGATGGAATGCTCTGCCCGATGGGCGATGTCGTCCACCGCCAAGAGACCGGGACAGCGCCGCTTCAGTTCCTCGACCAAGGCGCGGTCCGTTCGAACGGGGCCGAGCGGCGTCTCGAAGTCCTTGGCGCAGGGCGCAAATGGTCTGTTCGTCCCGCCATGGGCGGTCCCGAAGATGACGAAGAGTTCGGCATCCGTCCTCTGATCTAGCCCGCCGTAGCCCCACGCGTATCCTACTCCCCCCCGCATGAAATCGATATGCGGCGCGATCAGGGCGTGAATGGGATCCTTGACGGGATCAGATTTGCTGACTGGACCTTGGGGGTGCTGCAGCATCTGCTCGAGCATCTGGCCAAGCTCGGAGCCCTCCTGAGGATAGGATCTCCCCGCGAGAAAGGCTGGACGGGTCGCGGCCTGGCGAAATTGAGCTTCCAGTCTCTCTTGGTGCCGCGTAAACCGGTCACCCTCCAGAAAGTAATGCTGATCGAGGGTCGCGATGAGTTCTTCCACCTCCTCGCGGAAGAGGAGTTGCCCGTGGCAGCGGACATACGCGGCCTGGATGTCCAGGACGGAGTGCTCGCCGTCGAAGTGGCGGAGGATCTCCACGGCCGCGGGGGGGACGAAGAGGACCGCCTCGGCGTAGTGAGTCGGGTCTCGCAGGCAGAGGACCTTTCTCCCGTCCGCCTCCGTCGGAAACGCCTCGACCGGCCTGAGCTTCGGGTACTCCACCATCCCCTCGGTTAGAGATTCCGAGTCCGCTCCCGAGCCCACCGCCGCCCCTGGAAGCTCTCTCGCCGGGCGAGCTCGGTGTGGATCGCGTTCAGGACCTGCCACTTCTGGAGGGCCCACTGGGGGGCGAGGAGGAGGTCCCGAGGCGGATCCCCGGTCAATCGGTGGACGACCATTCCCGGCGGGAGCCGCTCGAGAAAATCACAGACGGTCTCAATGTACTCCGTCATCTCCATCGGCCGATACTGTCCCTGGAGGTACATGTCGCCCAGCACCGTGTGTTTGAGGACGTAGGTAAGGTGGATCTTGATCCCGTCGAGGGGGAGTGTGGCGATCGCCTGGGCCGTCGCCAGCATATCAGCCCTGGTCTCTCCCGGGAGGCCCAGCATGACATGGGCGCAGGTGTGAATGCCCCGCCCTGCTGTCCGATACACGGCATCGACAAACTCGGCAGCGCCGTGAGCCCGGTTGACATGTTCAAGGGTTCGATCATGAATCGACTGCAGCCCGTACTCCACAGCGACGTATGTTCGGCGCGCGTACCCCTGGAGCAGATCGAGGACCGGATCGGGGACACAGTCAGGGCGCGTCCCCACCACCAGACCGACGATGTCCTCGACCGCGAGCGCCTCATCATACAGATGTCGCAAGGTTTCCACCGGGGCGTAAGTGTTGGTATACCGCTGGAAGTAGGCCAGGAACCTCTCCGCCTTGTGTCGTCGGCGCAAGTACACCTTTCCCCGCTCGAGTTGCGCAGCGACGCTCAGGCCGCCCAGTGTGGAGTGGCCGGAGCCCTGGTGGCAGAAGATGCAGCCGCCGATCGCCTTGCTCCCGTCAAGGTTCGGGCAGGTGAAGTGGGCATCGAGGGTGATCTTGTGGACCCGGCAGCCGAACCGGCGCCGCAGGAAGCTGCGAAGGTCGCTGTAGCGCTTGGTTTGCGTCGGCGAAGCTGATATCATGGCGGGCGTATCTTACCTCGACCGCTTTCGGCTTGCAAGAATGGGCAGTCAGCGGTCAGCTGTCAGCGTCGGAGAGCCACGATGCCTCGCACGGAATTCGACATCATCGTCGTTGGCGCGGGACATGCCGGCTGTGAGGCGGCACTGGCCTCCGCCCGCCTGGGCTGTCGGACTCTCCTCATCACGTTAGATCTCGAGACCATCGCCCACATGCCGTGTAGCCCCTCGGTGGGCGGCACTGCCAAGGGGCAGCTCGTCCGCGAACTGGATGCGCTGGGGGGCGAGATGGCCCGGGTCACGGATCGGAGTGGGACCCAATTTCGAACCCTGAATGCCTCCAAGGGCCCGGCGGTCCGGTCGTCGCGGGCCATGTGTGACAAACGGGAATACCATCTGGTCATGCGGCGAATCCTGGAGGGACAGCAGGGATTGGATCTTCGGCAGGGGCGGGTGGAGCGCCTTGTCGTGGAAGGGGGGCGCGTCGTCGGGCTCGTCGATCACGAGGGGACATTCCTCAGTGCCCAAGCCATCCTGATCACGGCCGGCACATTTATGAAGGGCCTCATCCATATCGGCTCCACCAACTTCTCCGGCGGCCGGATGGGGGAGCGACCCTGTCAGACCCTGTCCGACTCCCTTCGGGAGCTTGGCTTTGCGCTGGGGAGATTCAAGACCGGCACCCCACCCCGCCTCAAGCGGGATTCGCTCGACCTTGACCGGATGGAGCGCCAGGACGGCGATGTCCCGCCACGCCCCCTCTCGCACGCCACGACGGGGCTCGAGGTCTCTCAGGTCGCCTGTCACATCACGCATACGACGGCGAGGACGCACGAGATCATCCGAAATAGTCTAGACCGCTCGGCGCTCTACGGCGGGGCCATCAAGGGGACCGGGGCCCGCTACTGCCCGTCGCTGGAAGACAAGGTGGTCCGCTTCTCTGATAAGGAGCGGCACCAGGTGGTCGTGCAACCCGAAGGGCGCGACTCTGAGGTCTTCTATCCTGGCGGCCTGGGCAACAGCATGCCCTTTGAGGTGCAGGCAGAGCTGGTCCGCTCTGTGCCCGGGCTGGAACACGCGGAATTTCTGCGCCCCGCCTATGCCATCGAGTACGACTTTCTCTATCCCGATCAACTCCAGCTCACCCTGGAGACCAAGCGGGTGCAGGGGCTCTACACCGCCGGGCAGATCAATGGGACCTCCGGCTACGAGGAGGCGGCGGCCCAGGGGTTCTGGGCCGGGGTGAACGCCGCCCTCAAGGTCCAGGGGGCTCCTCCCTTTCTCCTCGACCGCTCCGAGGCCTACATGGCAGTCCTGGTGGACGATCTGGTGACCCGCGGCACCAACGAGCCGTATCGCATGCTCACCTCCCGGGCCGAATATCGCCTGCTGTTACGAGAGGACAATGCCGATCTGCGCCTGATGGGACACGGCTACCGTCTCGGGCTGATTTCCCGGGAGCAGTACGACCGCCTCGAGGAGAAACGGGCGAAGATCCAGGAAGTCACGGAACGGATCACGAGGCGCAAGCTCTATCCGACCCCGCACGTGAACGGGGTGCTCTCCCGTCTCGGGACCGCCCCGCTCCAGGAGGTGGCCCCGATGGCCCAGGTCCTGCGACGGCCGGAGGTTCGTTTTGCGGACCTGCTCCGGATGGATGAAGGGATGGGACCCGAGGAGCCTGAGGTGACATATCAGGTCGAGGTCCAGCTCAAGTACCAGGGGTACATCGAGCGGCAGTTTCAGGAGGTGGGAAGGTTCAAGCGCCTTGAGGCGAAGCGGATTCCCGAGGATGTGGATTACGACGCGATTCCCGGCTTCTCCAATGAGGTCCGGGAGAAGCTCAGGGCCGTCCGTCCGACATCCGTCGGACAGGCCTCCCGCATCTCCGGCATGACGCCCGCCGCCATCTCCATCCTCCTCGTCTATCTCGAGCGGCTCCGTCACCGCTCGAGAGCTGTCAGCCCTCTGCGCACAGTGCTGAGGGCTGAGGACTGAGGGCCGAGCCAAGGACAGCCATGAGGACTGAGGCACGAGGACTGAGGCTCGAACCTCAGCACTCAGTCCTCAGTCCTTGCCGACTCAGTCCTCATCGCTCAGTCCTGACGTGGCTGGAGAAGAGCATGCCGGCCAATCTCACCCCGCAGTATCTCGACGCCGAAAAGCGGTACCGCCAGGCGAAGCAGCCGACAGAAAAGGTCCGGGCCCTCGAAGAGATGCTGGCCCAGATCCCCAAGCACAAGGGGACCGAGAAGCTCCAGGCAGATATCAAGCGGCGGATCTCGAAGCTCAAGCTTGACCTCGAGCGGCGACCAGCGACCAAGCGAGGAGCCGGGATCTTTGTAGAGAGGGAGGGGGTCGGTCAGGTGGCGCTGGTGGGTGGGCCCAACGCGGGAAAGTCTACCCTGGTGCGCCGCCTCACCAATGCCCGGCCCGATGTGGGGGACTACCCCTTCACAACCAAGAAACCGCTCTCCGGGATGCTCGCGTTCGAGAATGTAAAGATCCAGCTCGTGGACCTGCCGCCGCTAGCCCCCGGCCTGGTCGAAGGATGGGTCCTGGGCATTGTTCGGAACGCCGATCTCATCCTCTGGGTGGTCGATCTCGGATCTGACGACCTCCTCGAACAGGTGGAAACAATCGAGCAGATCCTCGGGCAGGCCAAGATCATTCCCCGAGGAGCTCGCGAGAAGGTTGGGATCACCGAACCGGGGCAGATCGTGAAAAGGGTGCTCGTGGTCGCGAACAAGGCGGATCTCCCCGGGGCAACGGATCGCTTCCGACTTCTCGAGGAGCACTGGGGAGGACGCGTTCCACTTCTGATGGTCTCGGCGCTCGCTGGGACCGGCCTGGACAGAATTGCACCGGTGATCTATGAGGCCTTGGAGGTGCTCCGGATCTATACCAAGCCTCCAGGGAAGGCAGCGAACCGTTCCCAACCGGTAGCCCTGCCCAGGGGGAGTACCCTCCTTCATGCGGCCGAGGCCGTCCATAAGGATTTCTCCGCCAAGCTGAAGTTCGCTCGGGTCTGGGGGGCCGGCAAGTTCGACGGGCAGAAGGTCCACCGGGACTACTTGGTACAGGAAGGGGACGTCATCGAATTCCACATTTGAGCAGTAAGTCATTGGTAGACAAGTCCCGGTATTTCGAATTTGGAATTGCGGATTTCGAATCTTTCGAGCATGCGCGTTTCAATCCGAAATCCGAAATTCGCAATTCGAAATCAACTGAGGGCTGATGTCGGAGGGCCGACTGCTATCCTGCGCGGAGGAAGCCGGTGAGCTTTTCAGAGGTGCTCTGGAAAAAGGCAGAGCCGATCTGGCACAGGACGCTCCATCATCCCTTTGTTCGAGGGATCGGTGACGGGACGCTCGCGGTTGACAAGTTCAAGTTCTATGTCTGCCAGGACTACATCTTTCTCATCGAATACAGCCGGGTCCTCGCCCTGGGGACGGCCAAGAGTCCTGATCTGCCGACGATGGGGAGATTCGCCGGGCTGCTCCACGTAACGCTCAACACCGAGATGGCCTTACACCGGGCGTTTGCCGAGAAATTCGGGATCAGCGGCTCTGAGCTGGAGCAGACGAAACCGGCGCCGCCGACCGTCGCGTATACGCGACACCTCTTGCAGGTGGCGGCGCTCGGAAGCCTCGGGGAACTCGTCGCCTCGCTCGCCCCTTGCCAGTGGGGGTATAGTGAGATCGGTGCCGCCCTCGCCAGGCAGGGAGAGCCCAGGAGTCAGCCGCTGTATGGCGAGTGGATCCGGACCTACGCCTCGCCGGAGTTCGCTGCCCTGGCCCAGTGGATCCGGGCCCTCCTCGACACGATGGGCGACGACGCAGGAGGGCAGGAACGGGCCCGGATGGAGGAGAATTTCCTGCTCAGCGCCAGGTACGAGTACGCCTTTTGGGACATGAGCTGGCGCATGGAGGCCTGGCCGATCTGACGAAGAGAAGCAGCCACGAGGACTGAGGCATGAGGACTGAGGCTCGAACCTCAGCACTCAGCCCTTCGACAAGCTCAGGGCGGTGAGCATAGTCGAACCGTCCTCAGCAGTGTGTGCAGAACGCCGGAGAGGAGGGGGATGGAGCGGAGGCATGCGCTGACAGAGTTTCGGGTGCTCAAGAAATCGATCGCTTTTTCCTGCCCCTGGTATAAGATCGCTCACGAAAAAATTCGGCTCCCCACCGATCATGTCATCGACTACTACTCCATCACGATCCCCCCATCCGTGATGGTAGTCCCGGTGACTGCGGACGGGGGGATCGTCCTCCTCCGCCAGTACCGATACCCCACGAGATCATGGAGCTACGAGCTTCCAGGGGGCAACAGCCGCGGCAAGTCCCCCCTGGCGACCGGGAGACAGGAGCTGTTGGAGGAGACCGGCTACCGCGCAGGGCGATGGACGCGCCTGGGATTCTTTCACCCCTACTCTGGAATGAGTAATGAGGTCTGCTATGTCTATCTCGCCAGGGATCTCACCCCTGGCAGACAGCGCCCGGAGGAGCGGGAGTTCATTCAGGTGATCACCATGCCGATCCGCGAGGTGTTCCGACGGGTGGTGCGCAATCGCATCCAGGACGGCATGACCCTGGCGAGCCTCCTCCTGGCCGGATCCCGCCTGAAGGGGAGGTCCCGATGAAGATCGGCGAGTACCTGTTCCGTCAGATCAAGGCGCGAGGGGTGGATCACACCTTTGGGATTCCCGGAGACTTTGCCATCCCCCTCTGGCGGGCCCAACAGGCTGCGGGCCTTCAGCCGATCGTGGTGACCCATGAGCCCTCTGCCGGCTTTGCCGCCGATGCCTATGCGAGGCTGCGCGGTCTCGGGGTGGCCCTCGTCACCTTCGGCGCCGGCGGCCTGAACATGGTGAACGCCATCGCCCAGGCATACGCCGAGCGCTCGCCGGTTCTGGTGGTCAGTGGGGCGCCCGAAATCAGGGGCCGGGATCTCGACGCGCTCCTGCATCACCGGGTCAAGACCTTCGACTCTCAGTTGAATGTCTTCCGCGAGGTGACCGTGGAGGCCTTGGCGCTCCACGAGCCCACCACCGCCATGGCCACCATCGATCGGCTGCTGGCCACGATCCTCCAGCGGAAACGTCCCGGATACCTGGAGGTCCCCAGGGACATGGTGGAGATGACCGGCCGTCCCTCGGGAGGCACGGGGAGGGCGAAGCAGCCGGGGAAGGCGGCCCTGGAAGAGGCCATGGCCGAGGTGGTGACTCGGCTCAACCGGAGCGTGCGACCCGTCATCTACGCCGGAGTGGAGATCGAGCGCTTCGATCTCAGGGAGAAGCTCATCGCCTTGGTGGAAAAGCTGAACGTCCCTATTGTCACCTCGCTGGAGGGCAAGACCGTCTTCCCGGAGAATCACCCGCACTTTGTTGGCCTCTATATGGGCCAGGTGGGGTCGAGGGTCGCCCGGGAGATCATCGAGAGGGCCGATTGTGTCCTCATGCTGGGCGCCTTCCTGACCGATGTGAACACCGGCGTCTTTACCGCCAAGATAGACCGGGCGAAGCTCATCTCGGCATCGTCCGAGGAGGTGGTGGTGAGTTATCACCGCTACACCGAAGTGGGTCTGGTGGACCTCATCGACTACCTCCTGACCTCTCGGCAGGTGCGATCTCATGCCCTCTCCGGCGTGGTCCACCCCCGGCGGCCCAAGAGGCGTCTGGGGGAGCGACTGCATTCCCTGGGCATCATCGAAGAGATGAATCGTTTCCTGGAGCCGGGGCGGTATATCGTCGTGTCGGATGTGGGGGACTGCCTCTACGCCAGTGTCGATCTCAGGACGGATCACTTCCTCGGGCCGGGGTACTACAACAGCATGGGCTTTGGGGTGCCTGCGGCCCTCGCGGCGACCTTGGCCGTGCCGGAGCGGCGGGCCATCGCCTTCGTCGGTGACGGCGGATTCCAGATGACGGGCATGGAACTCGCGACGATCCGACGCCTCCGCCTCAACCCGATTGTCATCCTCTGGAATAATGGCTGCTACGGGACCTTGCAGGCCATCGCCGGTCGCCAGAAGTATTTTGAGCTGCCCTCATGCGACTATGTGGCGTTGGCCCGGTGTCTGGGGGGGGATGGAGTGCGGGTCAAGACGCGGCGGCAGCTCCGCGAGGCCCTGGAGCAGGCACGGAAGCGCCAGACCTTCTTTCTCATCGAGGCGATGTTGCCCTCCGATCGGATGTCCCGCACCTGGCAGCGGATTGCTGCCGAGGTGCGGTCCCGCATTCGCGCCTGAAAACTCCCTCGCCTCGCCACAGGGTGGGTCATCCCCCAGCACCTTCGGCCCCTCGCTCCGCGCCTCTCATGGCAGCCGAGCCCGTGAGGGCTCGGGGAGTGGGTCTTCCCCGGCGGAACAATTCCACGGGTTGGACTAGTGGAACCCTGTACTTCCGCGCCGAGCGAATTGTGGTGCAGCAGGATGGCCACCCCCACCTGCGCTACGCTCCGGCGGCGGGACCCCGGCCGGCCGCAAACCAGGTTCCGCCGGGTCCAGGCCCAGCTCCCCTCGCCCTCCCGCACAGACCCGTCTTGCTTGCTCGAGCAGCACCTGTAGGCCCCGAGCGACATTGCCGGGAGCGGCGGGGCCCCTCGGCAGGCGGCGGCCTGGGAAGCCGAGGCGCGATCCGTGCCCCGTTTCCTTGCACGGAGCGTGAACACGGAGGGACCCAGGCCCGTTAGCCGGCGATCAGGGTCGCCGCGAGAGGCCAAGAGGGAGGGGCTTGCAGGTGCTGCCTAAGAAAGCCAGACGGGTGTCTGCGGGAAAAGCCGGTAGGGCTGGCGGCAGAACGCACTGGGAGATTTGCGGGGCGGTCTCCTCCTTTGGTAGAGTAGGGAGAGTCTGGAGGGACCACGGATGAAGCGAGATCGCGTCGTGCGACACGTATCCTTTGGGCTGGGCCGTGGCTGAGCTGACCGCCAACAACGCACGCTTCCGCCACTTCCGGTCGGTCCGGTGGATTCTTCCGGGCGGCCCCTTGCGGGCGGAGGCCTACCTCCCCGTCGTGGAGGCTGATGCATGCCCGGGGTGTCTCGTCTGCGAGCGGACGACCGGATGGTTCATGGAGTTTGCCCGCATCGCGCGAGACCTCATCGGTACGAACCTCAGGGATTGCCTCCACTGGCAGAGCCTCTACGATAATCCGCACCCGCTCATCCTCCCCACATCCAATCTGCAGCAGATCAATCGCCAGGCAATCCTCCAGCTTGAGCAGGCTTACTACGCGCTCCCCGAAGAGACCCGCCCGTTTCTCGAGGAGATCTGGCCGCATGATCGGGGGTTGTCCCAGAGCGAGCGCTTCGAGGATCGCCTGGCCATTGTCAGGCGGATCGTGGAGCTGTGGGAGGATGGCCAGTACGTGGGCTGGCCGAGCTAGTCCAGCACAGTGCTGAGGACGGTTCGACTATGCTCACCGCCCTGAGCTTGTCGAAGGGCTGAGTGCTGAGGTTCGAGCCTCAGTCCTCATCGCTCAGTCCTCGTGGCTGCCCTTGGATGAAGCCTACTTTTCAGATGCAGTTGGTCAACGGTCCGTGGGGCGACCCCGCCCTTTTCGTCCGGATCCGGTGGGCGCGACGCGGCCTCCTCTTTGATCTGGGCTCTATTGCCAGCGTGCCGTCCGGGGATCTGCTCCGCGTGAGCGAGGTCTTTGTCTCCCATACCCACCTCGATCACTTCGTCGGTTTCGATCACCTCCTCCGAACGGTCCTGGGTCGAGATCGCATCCTGAGTCTCTTCGGGCCTCCGGGGATCATCGACAACGTGGAGGGAAAGCTCCGCGGGTACACCTGGAACCTTGTCCAGGGCTACCCCCTTTGTCTCGAGGTCTTTGAGGTCGATCCCGACTCCGTCCGAGGGGCGCGCTTTGCCTGTAGTGAGGCCTTCCGGCGCCAGGACTTGGCGACGCGGCCGTTTACGGGGGAGCTATGGGATGAGCCCGGCTTCCGAATCCGGGCAGCGCATCTCGACCATCGGATCCCCTGTCTTGCCTTTGCCATCGAAGAGCCGGTCCATATCAATATCGACAAGGAGCGACTGGCGGGTCTCGACCTGCCGGTGGGCCCCTGGCTTTCTGAGCTGAAGGCGAAGATCCGTGCGGGGGCCGGGGACGAAACGCAGATTCCGGTGAGGTGGCCGGGCGGACGGACGGAGACCTTCTCGCTGGGGGGGCTCAGGGGGGCGATCATCACCGTGAGCCCGGGTCAGAAGATGGCCTACGTGACCGATGCCCTCTATTCGCCCGAGAACGTGGCGTGCATTGTGACGTTAGCCAAGGGGGCAGACGCGCTGTACTGCGAGGCGGCCTATCTCGATCGGGATGCCACGCTGGCGCGAGAGCGGTTTCATCTCACCGCGCGACAGGCAGGACTCATCGCCCGGCATGCAGAGGTCCATCGACTGGTCCTCTTTCATTTCTCTCCGCGATACCAGGGAGAGACGGAGGCCTTCTACCGAGAGGCCAGGGAGGCCTTCGGGGGATGGGTGACGGTGCCCAGGGGCCACTGGGACTGAAAAAGGTCCAAGGTGGCCTGCTAGAAGCTCAAGGGCGTCAAGGGGGGATTTCGTGTTCCGCCTCTTTTTTAACGCGATCCAGTCGGTGTTGGGGGAGAGGCTGGCCGGTCTGGCAGGCCTGCTGCACTCTGCCGCCCTGCTTCTTCTCGTGGGGGTGTGGTTGCTCCCTCCGGTGATGTGGGGGTTCCGTCGCTGGCGGTCCGCGTACGGTATCCGCGAGGCGATCGTGGTGCAGTGTTGGAACTGTGGCTATGCCGGCATTCCCCTCGGGTCCGACTGCCGGCACTGTGGTCGGGAGCTCAAGCTTCCCGGCCTTCTGCGCTTGTCCCTTGGCCTCCGGGCGTGGAGAACAGGAAGGATTGCTTCGTGGGTGGGGGCCCTCTACAACGGCCTGGGGCTGGTCTGTCTGTACGTCTTTACCATCTTCTTCGCCTACGAGCTGGACCTCTTCCGGCCGGGCCCGGATCTTCGCAAGCTCTTTATCGCCATCGGGACTATTGCGTTGGTGGGGAGCTGTGTCCTCTTTCGCCGTGCCCTCTCGCTCCACGAGGCCGGGCCCGTGGCCCGACTGTCCAATCTCTTCTTCGGCCTCTCCGCGCTCGGCTTTGTCCTCCTCTTCATTTTCATCGCCTCGGCAACCGCCCCGGTGGAGGGACGATACCTGGGGACCCTGCAGCACCACGGGAGTGAGGTCACGTTTAACGACCTCCGGGTCCCGGTTACGGAGAAGGGTGCGGGGATCGAATATCTGCAGATCGAGCAGGCCGCGCTTGGCTACCACCGTCTCTTTCTGCTCGCGTTGGAGGGGGCCCAGCGCGTCGAAGTGCCGCGCGACCCCGTCGCGGCCGCGCTGCTCGCCCATCTGGGCGGGGCGGCCGACCGGTACGAGCGGTGGGGCTTCGCGGTGCGGACCCGGGTCGAGAGGCGGGAGTTCACCAAGGGCGTCGCGTACGGGGTGTACAGTTCAGGCCGCGAGATCACTTTCCAGCGGCTGCAGTAACGCCTGCAGACGTCAGCGGTGCGGGGCCGCGCTGGAGGCTATTTGATGGCGCCGGCGAGGGTGCCCGCCTTCAGGTATCGCTGTAAGGCATAGGTGAGGATAAGGACGGGAATCGTGATAATCGTCGTGTAGGTCGCGGTGAGAAACCAGTTGCCCTGGTAGACGTAGTAGTAGACCTGGAGCGGTAGTGTCCTGCTGGCAAGGCTCAGATAGACGGCGAAGGTGAACTCCTCCCACGATAGGAGCCAGGCAAAGAGGGCGGCTACCGTGAGTCCCGGCAACGCCAACGGGAGGATCACGCGGAGAAGCGTCCGCCCGTGACCGGCGCCGTCTACTCCCGCCGCCTCCTCGATCTCCCTCGGGATCGCTTCGAAGCTTCCCACGAGGATCCAGGCCGTAATGGGGAGGGTCCGGACCAAGTGCGCGAGCGTGAGCCCGAGGTTCGTATCGAACAACCCCCACTCGATGAAGCGAATGGCCATGGGTAACGCGATTCCCACCTCGGGGAACATCCGCGTGAAAAAGAGGATGAGCAGGGTCGTGTACTTCCACCCCCGAGGCATCCGGGCGATCACATAGGCCGCCGGGGCCGAGAGGGCGAGGGCCAAAAGCGCCGTTGCGGTTGCCACGGTCAGGCTCTTCTTCAGGGGGGGCCAGAGCATCCCGCCGGTCACGATCTGCCTCCAATGGTCGAGCGTGACGTCATGGATCAGCAGCGTGGGGTGCTGGGTGAAGACCTCGCCGGGGACGCTGATAGATATCTTGACCATCAAGTAGACGGGGATCAAGAGAAAGGCGGCCATGGCACTCATGGCCAGGTACGTAAGGGGTCTCACGAAATCACCTCCTCGGTCCCGGCGATCTGGAGATAGGCGATGGTCGTGGCCAGGATCATGACCAGCAGGATGGTTGCGCTCGCGGCCGAGGTATATGGGTTCTGGTAATCCACGTACTCGAAGTAGGTGTAGGTCGAGAGGACAGGCGTGCTCCGGCCCACAAGGGTAAGGGGAAGGGCAAAGATCCGGAAGGCGTCGATTCCCCGGATGATCAGGGCGGCGGTGATGGCGGGCTTGAGCAGCGGCAGGGTCACGTAGCGAAACCGTTGCCACGCCCCCGCCCCATCGGTCACGGCCGCCTCGTACAGCTCACCGGGAATGCTCTCGAGGCCCGCGAGGAGGATCAACATCACCAGGGGAGTCACCTTCCACAGGTCGGCCGCCACGACCGCCATAAGGGTCCTAGCCCCCCCACTCGTCCAGTCTATGGGGATTTCAAGGAGACCCAACTGGTGCAAGGTCTCGTTGAGATAGCCGACGGTCCCGAAGATGTACCGCATGTTCGCGGCCGACACGATGGTCGGGACGCCGAGGGGGATGAGCATCAGCGCCCGGGCGACCCCCCGACCCCGGAAGGGGACGCTGAGACAGAGCGCCATCACGAGCCCTAGGCAGAGCTCCAAACTGAGCCCCACGACCGAGATAAACAGGGTGTTATAGAGCGCGTCCCAGAACTCGAAATGTTCGACGACGGCCTGGTAGTTGGCCAGGGTCGGGAAGGAGCCGCTGCGTCTGTCCTGGAAGCTCAAGGCCATGGTGGAGAGGACAGGCCAGAGCGTAAGCCCCAAGATGTACAGCGTGAGTGGGGCTAGGAAGAGGACGTCAATAGCGCCCCTGAACCCTCTCCAGCCGAGCCTGAAGGGCATGCAAGGTTCCTTCGACTGCCTCGCCTCGCACGACGGTGCGGACGAAAGCCTCGTTGACGAGCTTCTCGTACTCGGGCCAATAGGGGAGGTTCTTACGAACAATGCCGTGCGTTAACGCCTCGGTCACCGCCTTGAAATAGGGGCGCATCCATGCTTCCACGCGCCCGTGGGCGTCGGTTCGCAGGGATGGCCAGCCGAGGCGCACCGTGAGGAGCTCTTGAATCCCCTTGGACTGCATGAATCGGAGGAAGTCAAGGGCAAGCGGGACATTCGGAGTGCCCACCGGGATTCCCAGTACCTCGCCGCCGATCACGTGGGCCTTCCGGGCCGGGCCGGCCCACCCGCTATAGGTCTTGATAGCGGTCTTCCCGTACTCCTGGATCAGGAGCCGAACACCAAAGGGCCAGTTCTGGGCCAGGTAGGCCGACTCCTGTGCCAAGAACTGGTTCGTCGTATCCCACTTGGCTTGGCGCGAGTCGGGGGAGAGATAGGGCCACAGCTCTTGGAGGAATCGAAAGGTCTTCACCGTCCCCGGATGGGTCAAGACGAGCGGGTCCCCGCCGGCTGAAGTAATCCACTCGTACACCTGTGTGACCGTCGGAGCCCCACCCCACGCCTGGAACAGGACGCGACCGACACCCTCTTTCTCTTTGAAGACTCGAGCCACATGGAGCAGCTCCTCCCACGTTCCCGGGGGTGAGAGGCCGTAGCGTTCAAAGCGCTGGGCGTTATAGTACGCGATCTGCACATTCGGACGATAAGGGAAAAAGTAGAGCCTTCCTTGGATTCGTCCCGTCTCGAGGAGGACCTTTGAGACCTGGGGCGCAATCCGACTTTCATAAGCCGAGAGATCCTGAACGACCCCGATCGACACCAGCTCGAGGAGCCGCATGTTGTCCTGGGCGAAGACGTCGATCTCCATTCGGCCAGCACGGGCCATGGCCTGGAGAAGCTGGGCGAGCTGCTCGGGCGGGACATCCCGGGGGACGACGGTGCACTGACACTCCTTTTCGAATCGGGGAAGGATCTCGGCCCGCATCACCCGCCATTCCGATTCGTCGAGCCGCATGGTCACCGTCAGTGTGCGCTCCGCGGCCACGAGGAGCCCCGGACACGCCACGGTCCAGGCGAGCAACAACCCGAGCAGCGCCTGAATCGGGTTCCGGTGGGCGGGGAGGCGTTTGCGTTGATGCGTTTTGGTCATGACGGCCTACCCTAACAAAGGGCGGATTCGCTCGTCAATCGGGCCGTCGGCGGTGGTCGGCAATCCGCGGAGGTGGAGAAGGGCACCCCCTCGGCTGAAGTCTCTAGTCTAGTCCGTATCGCTGGTGGTGATTGCGAGGGTGGGAGACCGCACCTCTTGGAGGAGCCGCTCCCGGAGCTGGCGGAATGCCGCTTGGCGGGAGGCGGGGACCGGGTCCCCTTGGATGAACTTCTGGGTGAGCGGATTGACGAAATGCCCATCCTTGATCACTCGATAATCGAGGTGCGGTCCCGTGGAGAGGCCGGTGGACCCGACGGTGCCGATCACTTGTTTCTGGCGGACACGAGACCCGTTGCGGATCCCCGGAGGGATCGTGGACAGGTGGTTGTACATCGTCCGGTAGCCCCCCCGATGTTGGATGAGGACCGATTTGCCGTTGCCGCCGTTCCATCCGGCCGAGAGGACCGCCCCGTCGGCGACAGCCCGGACCGGCGTGCCCTGGGGGGCGGCATAGTCGATGGCCAGATGGGGTCTCACGCCGCCCAAGATCGGATGGTGCCTGTGGTGGGTGTAGCCGGAGCTGATCCGGGTGTACGTGAGCGGCGAACGGAGGAAGGTCTTGCGAACGGACCTGCCGTCCGGGGTGTAAAAGTCTCCTCTCCCAGGGCTGGTCTCAAAGTAGATGCCGGTATAGGTCTTCCCGCGATTCTCGTATTCGGCGACGAGGATCTTCCCGTAGCGAACGAACGTGGCGCCGCTATACGTCTTTTCGACGAGCATGCGGAATCGGTCGCCAGGCCGGGCGTGACTGTTAAAGTCAAAGTCCCAGACGAAGATGCCGACAAACCGGCTGACAACCTCCGGCTTTTCCCCGAGGGCCTCCATGCTTTCAAACAGGGACGAGGTGATGGTCCCGGCAATGTGTTCCACCCGTCGCTCGATCGGGACATCGTGACGCGTCACCCGATATTTGGCTTCCTCGCGGGTGACCTCGTAGACCTCCAGGGGCGAGGCCCGATACAAGAAATGTCGGAGCGCCCCGGTCTCGTCCAGGGTGGCCTCGAAGGTTGCCCCAGGCCGGATGTTCCGGAAGTTCACATGGGGGCGGAGGGCTTGGGCGATCTCGTGGGTGAGGCGAACTGAGATCCCGTGAGCGCCGAGGGCTTCGGCAAGGCTCTGTCCCTGTTGAATCGCTCCGTCGATCACCCGATCCATTGGATGCGAACCGGTAGGCTCTTGAGGCTCGGAGACTGTGGGCATCAAAGCATCGGATGGGCCGGGTGGCTCCGGGGACTCGGGTGTTCCGTCCGGCAATCCAGTGAGGGAGGCGACGAGTAGGGCGGACAGGAAAAAGAATCCGGCAAGCCCAAGTCTCGCCCCCAGTCCTCTAAAGCTTGTCTCCACAGAACGCCTTCTCCCTCGATTATTCCAAAGCGTGGACATACGTCTCTCTTGAGGGCATGGCTTTTACCAAATAATTTAGCGGAGTGCAAGCCATTTTTTAAGAGACCTATGAGGATGTTCTCCACAAGCTTCTGAATTGAATGAGCAGAAAGAGGGGAAACCAACAATCACCATGGAAAACACACAGTCTTTGCTGCAGACGAACTTGCGGGGACGCCGGTAGACAGGTATGATGGAGAAGTGGATGGGACAGTGTCAGGGCTGGCGAAAAGGTCGTGTGTGCCGTGTAGGGGAGGAACCCCGCCCCTTACGGCCGCCGAGATCGCGCCTCTGATCGGCCAAGTGAAGGGGTGGGCGGTGGAAAGGGAGCACCACCTTCACAAGACCTTCCGTTTCAAGGATTTCAAGGCCACGCTGGAGTTCGTGAATCGCGTGGGGGCGATCGCCGAGCAGGAGGGGCATCATCCAGACATATGCTTCGGCTGGGGGAAAGCCACGATCGAGATCTGGACCCACAAGATCGACGGGTTGACAGAAAGCGATTTCATTCTGGCGGCAAAGATCGATGAGGTGGTCGTCGCTGTTCCGGGCTTTCGACCGGCCTAGCGCCGGTCCAACTTAGCAGGCCCTTGGGGGGGACGTGACTGGGGTGCGGGTGGTGCAGGAGGTGATGGTGCGGAGGCATCTGCGGGTCATTCTTGCATGTTTCGTCGCCGTGCTGGGTCTCAGCGCCATCGTCGCGGCCGCTTCGTTGGATCTCAACAAGGCCAAGGAGAGGACGAAAGAGCTGACCCAGAAAAACGCCGCGACACTCATCGGAATCTCCTCTGCCGTCCCCGATGAGGTTCGCATCGAAGTCGTCGAGCTGGTTCAAGGGCTGGAACTGTCACGGGATCGAATCATCATCTTCCTGGATCGGGTTGACGAAGGCCTGATTCCTGCCGAGGAGGGCGTCAGGCGGGCCACGGCCCTTGCGAATGCGAGGGCAGAGAAGGAAAGAGAGTTCCTGCAGGCATTGATGAAGCGGGCTCCGGCCCCCGTGCTCCCGAAGGTGGAGGAGGCGCTGGTGGTGTCGAGCGAAAGCTGGAAGGGAATCCTGGCATCCCTGCAGATCTCTCAGGAGGCGAAAGAACGAGACCTACCCACGCGTCCCCGAATGGAGCTTAACCTGGCTCCGACGATCTTTCCGCCCTCTGCTCCGACTGAATGACCCCCCGGATCACCCAGACGACCCTTTGATCAAGCTGCATAGGATCGCGAGATTGCGGCGGTCAGCGACGACCGGGTCGTCCCCCTTTGGGGTCTCGAGGATCATGGGCATGTGCTGGAGGCGCGGGTCATTGACGAGGAGACGGAAGCCTTCCAGGCCGATCTGCCCTCGGCCAATATGGGCATGACGGTCCACGCGACTCCCCAGTTCGCGCTGCGAGTCATTCAGGTGGATGCATTTGACGTGGTCGAGGCCGATGACACCATTGAGCTGTCGCATGGTCTCTTCGTAGGGCTTCCGGCCCCGGATCTCGTACCCTGCGGTAAAGAGATGGCATGTGTCCACGCAGATGCCGACGCGTTCCCGTCGCGTCATGCCCTCCCGGATTGCCGCTAGATGCTCGAACCGGTAGCCGAGACTCGATCCCTGTCCCGCCGTGGTCTCGAGACAGATCGTGACGGGGGAGGCCTGGGGACCCTCGAGGACCGTCTCCAACGCCTCCACGACCCGCTTGATCCCCTCCGCCTCTCCACTTCCAAGGTGCGCCCCCGGATGGATGATCAGATACGGAATCTCGAGGACGGCCGCCCGCGCAACCTCGATCCGGAGGGCCTCCAGGGATTTTCTGTAGAGGTCTTTCTCGGGGGAAGCGATGTTGATGAGGTAGGAGTCGTGGGCCAGGATGGGATCGATGCCGGCCTGCCTGCGGTTGGTCTTATACGCCTCGATCACTTGCTCTGTCAGGGGGGCGGCCCGCCACTGGCTGTTGTTCTTGGTAAAGATCTGCATGGCATCGCAGCCGACCTCCTTCCCTCGAAGAAGGGCCTTGTCCACGCCGCCCGCGATGGACATGTGTGCCCCCAGGCGAGGCCCCTTCCAATCGGAGGCTTTGGTACGTGGACCGTGGTGGGGGGGTCGCGCAGATTCTTTCCGCATCGCGAGATCTCGGCGTGGACGGGGAAGAGCACCGGATCAGGTCTCTGGCCATGAACCATGAACTGTGAACCGTGAACCATCCCGGAGCATCCCCAGCCGACACAGGGCAAAGTCGTACTTGACCGGATCCGCCGGATCGAACCGTTTCAGGTTCCCGGTGATTTCGAGGGCCATGGCCAGGCCTGGGCTCTTCAGCCGTGTGAGGCGGAGCCGCCGTGAGACCTGGGCCACGTGCGTGTCCAGGGGGATAATCAGCTTCGCCGGCTCGAGTTCTGGCCACAAACCGAAGTCGATGTGATCCTGCCGGACCATCCAGCGAAGAAAAAGGTGCAGGCGCTTGCACGCCCCTCCGCGGTCTGGCGACGGGAGGAGATGATGCATTCCCGGCGAGAGGCGTCCTTGTCCGTAGACCGGTCGCGGGTCGAGCTGTAGGAACTTGCTGGCGAACGCGGTAAGCGCCGGTCGGGTGTCCTCGTCCCGGGCCCGGTATGCGGCAAGGTAGCAGGCCCGGAGCGAGCCGTAGCGCTCCAGGGTCTGGCGCAGGAACCAGAGCAGGCACACAGCATCTCGAGCAGTGTTGAAGCGGTATGAGAACCGGCGGAAGCGGTCGGCGTCCCGCCTGGGGTCGAAGGCAAGCAGGAACCGGTGGGGTTCGTTTCCTAGGACCGCGAGGAGGCCATCGATCTGGGGGGCGAATCCCTCGACCCGCCCGTACGCAAAGCAGCTTGCGATAAACCCCACCAGTTCGATGTCTTCCGGTCGGTGGTAGCGGTGGGGAAATTGAGCGGCGGACGTCGGAAGATAGCTGAGATCGTAGGTGGCGTACAGCCGGTCGAGATAGGCTTTGAGATTCGGAGGAGCGACCCTCGACTGGGCCGCCATCTGCTATCGCTCCCGCACCGGGACCTTCTTCTCCATGAAGCCGATGGCATAGGGGCAGATGATATTGGCCTTCTCGATCTTGTCGTTTGACTTATAGTAGGAGCCGATCCGGATGGAGTAGCCGTTGACTGCGCCAGAGAGGGTACCCCCTTTGACGTAGCCCCACGGTCTCGGCTTGCGGACGTCGTTGACCGCCACCACGATCCCGACGGTCCCGTCGGTGAAGTACTTCTCGTCCTCCCGCGACAGCTCGGTGGTTGCCCGGGTCAGCCCATACTTGGAATGGGAGTGGTAGTCTCCCACACACTCCCATCGGGTGGTGCTTCGCACCGCCTCGTCCACGCGCTGGCTGCGCTTCCAGTCCATGTGGACCTCCCGGTATTTTCGATTCGCCGTCTGATACGGAACCGCGAACTCCACAAACACGCGGTCCTGCGAGCTGTGGCCAAGGAGAATGCCAAAGCACTCCCGCCGGTAGACCTCGATGCTCGAGACCAGAAGCCCGATGAAGGCATTTTCGCTCAGATAAACTTCCATGTCCGATCCTCGCTAGGAAGTGAAACGACACCTCGTCGTCGTTCCTTCCCAAGCTCTAAAGCTTGCTCGGAACCCCAACGGTAGAGTTTTCGATGTCCGGTGAACGAGGCAGTTCGGATATCCTGTGGATAGAAAAAGGATAGCCTAGGCCTTTTAGGGTGGCAAGCCAAATTTTGCTTGACCGGATCTAAAATTATGTAAGAATATACTATATTCGTACTTTCGGAAAGAGGAGGCTACTTTACTGTTTCGTGTGGTCCTGAAAGATCGGGGGCAGCTCACAATACCAGCTAAGCTGAGGAAAATCCTGGGGCTGAGGAGTGGGGACCTCCTTGAGGTTGAGGTGAGGGGGGCTTATATCGTCTTGAAACCACTCGAGGTCCTGGAACGGGGGCAGGACAGGGTGGAGGAGCCCTCTCAGGAGGGGCCGGCTGCATGAAGCCCGTTATCGTGGTGCATGGTGGCGCAGGCCGTGTTCCGGAGGAGGACGAGGAGGAGCGCTGGGAGGGCTGTAGGCGGGCAGCCCTCGCCGGATGGCGGCGCCTTCTCCAGGGTGGGTCAGCACTGGATGCGGTCGAGGAGGCAGTTGCATTCTTGGAGGATCACCCCCTGTTTAACGCCGGAAGGGGCTCCGTCCTCAACGTCGCGGGCGAGGTCGAGATGGACGCCTCGCTCATGGACGGCAAGCAGTTCCAGGCGGGGGCGGTGGGCGCGGTGCGCAACATTCGCAATCCCATTCGGTTGGCCCGGCGCGTTTTCGAAGACGGGAAGCATATTCTGCTGGTGGCGGAGGGGGCGGAGCGGTTCGCGCGCGATAGCGGGATGACGGGCTGCTCTGCCGAGGAGCTTGTCACGGAGCGGCAGCGCGCGAGATGGGAGGCGATGAAAGACACAAACCTCGGGACGGTCGGTGCGGTAGCTGTGGATGGGACCGGGGGTGTTGCGGCCGCCACCTCCACGGGGGGCCTCCATCGCAAGCGGCCGGGACGGGTGGGGGATAGCGCATTGATCGGGGCCGGAACCTACGCTGACGGTCTCTGGGGCGCGGCCTCGGTGACGGGCGATGGCGAAGCCATCATGCGCGTGGTGTTGGCCAAGACGGCCGTCGATCTCTTGACCGGGGATCGTCATCCTCAGGATGCGGCACGCCTTGCGGTGGCGGTCTTGGGTGAACGAGGTCAGGGCGAGGGTGGAATCATCCTCGTGGATTGCAAGGGGCGGGTAGGGCATGCCCATAACGCCCCCTTTATGTCCTGCGCCTTCATGGACGAGACTTCTGGGGCCCCGCTTCTTCTTCGGTGAAATGGCGGGCAGTCGTGAGTGACCTTTGAGAAGGCGCCTTTACAGCCGGATGGCGGTGCGCTACGATGGCCTCGCGTCTTCGGGAAGGGCGGGCAAGGAGAAGGGCGGGAAGACCCTCGTCGCCCAGAAGATCACGACGCTCCGTGGGGCGCTCAGGGACGTTCGATCAGAACCGCCGTCCCCTCGACCTTGACACGATAGCTCGGGACAGGATCAGGAGCGGGGGGGCCAAGCACCTCGCCGGTCTTGGCATCAAACTGGGCTCCGTGCCATGGACACGTGACCACCTCCCCATCGAGGTCCCCCTCTGACAGGGGGCCGCCCGAGTGGGTGCAGACGTCCCCGATAGCACAAAAGGTGCCGTCGACGTTAAAGAGGGCGATCCGTTCCCCATCCAGTTCCACCAGGATTCCCGTTCCGGCAGCGACATCCTTGGTCTCAGCTACTTTGACGAATTCTCCCATGGTGCCCCCCTTGCGGTGTCTGACGGCGGGCGGTGAGCGCACAGTTCGTGGGGAACGATACCAGACGGACCATACAATTGGCAAGAGGCTGGCATGAGGCTTGAGGGAAAGGTGGCCCTGGTCACAGGTGCCAGTCGAGGGATCGGTAGGGCGGTCGCCGCTGCGTATGCGGCGGAAGGTGCCCACGTGGTGGTCGCAGGCAGGGACTGGGATCCTCTCGAAGCGGCGGCGGTCGAGATCCGAAAGTGCGGGAAGCGCGTCTTGGCCGTGGTTGTGGACGTAGCGGATCGCGCGAAGACGAAGGTGCTGGGCGATGTGATCAAGGAGCAGTTCGGCCGGCTGGACATCCTGGTCAACAACGCCTCGATGCTCGGTCCTCGTGTCCCCATCCTCGAGTACCCGGAAGAGGATTGGGAAAGGGTCATCGCCGTCAACCTCCACGGCCCGTTCTTCGTTATCAAGGCCTGCCTCCCCCTGATGATCCCGACCGGTGGAGGGTCTATTATCAATGTGAGCTCTGGAGTCGGCCGCATCGGCAAGCCTCGCTGGGGAGCATACGCCGCATCCAAGTTCGCCCTGGAAGGGCTCACGCAGGTCCTAGCCGCTGAGCTGCTCCCGTTTCATATCCGGGTCAACGCGGTCAATCCGGGGGGGACCCGCACCGGTATGCGGGCGGCCGCCTACCCTGAGGAGGACCCGCTGACCCTGCCGACCCCCGAGCAGGTCACCCCCGTCTTCATCTATCTCGCCTCCGACGAATCCCGCGACGTCACCGGCAAGTCCCTCGAGGCCCGCGATTTTCTCGGTCGGTAGCGCCCTCTCTGGCTTTTGCCTTTTCCCGTAGTTTGGCCTTGACAGCGACTCGCGCTGTCGGATATGCAGGGATTGTCCTCCGGCGAACGTCCCAGTAGTCACGCCGCTGATTGAACAAGGCGTTTTGATTTTCAGTGCGGAAATCTGTCCGCACGCGACCTGTGCCAAATCCATCTTCGCCTGGGCACGACCCAATTCTCTAGAGAGGCGCGCTATGGCCTTGCAGCTCGGTCCTATTGTCGGCGAAGTGACCCACTCCAGTGCCAAGATATGGTTCCGCGCGGATGCCGAAGGGACGCATACCTGTCATGTCTTCACCGACTCTACCTCCCCCACAGAGGTTCCGGGTTCTCCCTGGCAGGCGGTGGTCTCGCAGCCGACGGGGCACACGGCGACGGTCCAGGTCGCGCTCCCGAACGCAGACCAGCTTTACTACTATGACATCCGAGGGCCCGGGGGCAGCACCATCCTGCCTGGGGGACGGCTCTCCTTCAAGAATACCCCTGCGCCCGGGACTCCAACGAGTCTCACCTTTGCCTTCGTCTCGTGTCACAAACCTTTTGCGTATGACGCGGCCAAGCGGTTTCTGATGTGGGACCAGATGGAGGCGGTTTTCAAGGATAAGAATATCCGCTTCCTCCTGATGATCGGAGATCAAATCTACGGCGACGACTGTTTCAAGAAGGTATCCCGGGGCGAACAACCGGCGGTCGAGGGCTACCGAGAGGTCTATCAGCAATACTGGGGACACGCATCGGTGATGAAGATTCTCGGCCGATACCCCACCTACATGATCTGGGACGACCACGAAATCCGCGACGGCTGGGGGTCGCAGGGCGGGGATAGCGAGGAACACACGATCTTCAAGGCAGCCCGCCAGGTCTACCACGAGTTCCAACACGGTCATAACCCCATGAACTTTGGCCCGGAGGCCCAGCACTACGCTTTTGGGTTCGGCCAGGTCGGGTTCCTGGTCCTGGATCTCAGGGGTCATCGGGACATGTCCCGCAACATGGACGAGCGTCCCCTCCTGGGTACCAAGCAGTGGGAAGATATTACAGATTGGCTCACGAACCGAGCCCAGAACTACCGGGTGCTGTTTATCGTGTGCAGCGTCCCTATAGTTCACGCCCCGCCGGGCGCTGCGGATGTGTCCCCTTTGATGGACCATTGGTCTTACATGAAGATCAGGCCAGAACAAGAGGCTCTGGTCCGGCTACTCTTCAAGGTGATGAATGAGAGTGACAATCTACGGCAAATCGTTGTTCTCGGGGGCAATGTCCACGAGGGGACTGTAGCGGAAATCCGATCCTATCTCCAAGAGCACAATAAGCGCCGTCGGATCTATCAATTTACCTCGTCTCCCATCGCAAATGAACCAGTGGGTGCCTACTCGTTTTTCATCACCTTCGGCAAAACGGTGAGGATCGATGGCAATGACGAGATCATTGGCAAGATCCTGGAAGAGTTCCCGGAGAGGAATTTTGGTCTGGTTCATGTGAACTACGATTCCGGTGCGGACAGCTACCGGGTGGTCTTCGAGCTCTATCGAGAGGGGAAGAGCCCTTATACGTTTTCCACCTGATATGGCCCTGCTGCCGCTCTAGACGCTTACCTTTTTGACTCCATTGCTTCGCTGGTTGGTCGGAACAAGGCGTTCCGAAAACGTTTACAATCAACTACTTAAATTTACGCGGCACCAGTTTATTGGTGCGACCGCAAAAAAATGATTGACGAGAGTAATGCATCGCGTTATCCTGCAAAGAGTTCATCCACACCCGGAGTTATCCTGTGGAATCGTCCCGCATATTCTCCCATCCCTTCCCCAACCTCATCGGCGACTCGGCCCCCATGCAGGCCCTGTACGGGTGGATCGACAAGGTCGCCACGGCGACTGCCAACGTCTGCCTCTACGGCGAGAGCGGGACCGGCAAGGAGCTCGTCGCCCAGGCGATCCATAGCGCCGGCCGCCGCCGGGGCCGCCCCTTCGTCGTCTTAGACTGTGCCGCCATCCCCGC
>JAKEGQ010000156.1 GCA_022615475.1 Candidatus Methylomirabilota bacterium
AGGCGGATCGTCGGTTCCAACTGCCATGGCATGACCTCGAGAACCTCCTCTGGTCGCAGGTCGAAGCGCCGGCCGTCCACGACGAGCGAGCAGGAGACGGACGGTTTGGCATGCAAGGACCCAATCGTCACATGAAGCCCATCGTCATATTGCTCGTCGAGATCATCGAGCTCTGAATGGAAGGCTTCGGCCGAGCCGTGGCTGTGAATGGTTCCGACCCGGATACAGCCTGGGGGATTCGGGCCGATCTCATACCGGCAGTGACCTCCGGCCACCTGCTGGGGGGGGATCCGGATTTCGTACTCCCCCGCCCCCTCCCTGAGATAGACGAGGACGGCCGCCTCAGCCCGATACTTACGAAAGACCTCTCGGAAAAAAGCCATGGTCTCGCCCAGAATCTTCTCGGGGATGAGAGGCAGGAGGAAGCGTGCGCCCTCCTCCTCTTCCTCAAGCCACACAAGTCCACGGACGCGGACCCGGGAGAGAAAGACGGCGGTCCGTTTGACCTGAAAGAGGCCACTCCTAGTTACCACGTAGTAGATCGGCTCTTCCGGCTCGCGGAATCCCGGCTCTTTCACATAGATGGGAAGCATTCTCGCCCTCGACGCCTCCTGGTGCCGTCCCGACCGTTTGTGCGTACCGACTGTCTCGGTTCTTCCCGCGCACCGTGACAAAGCGCGTGGGAGACTGCGTCGACGTAACGCAAATGGTTGGAACGGTGCTAGACCCGATAGATCGTATTCGCCAGATCCGTTGCCTCCTCAATCGGCCCAGGAGTTCCCCGCCACTTCATCAACCCCTCCGCCGCCTCACGGAGGCTCATCCCGAGCGGCTCCCACCCCACGTCCAGCGGGAAGAGCGGATCATGCTGACTCGCCATCTCCCACCCCTCCAGGGTGGCAATGCGGTTATCCCGTCTTGCTGCCCGTTGAAAGCAACTGTCGTCAATCGCCGGATTGAATCCGGTCCCCCAGAAGAACTCGATAACGCTCTGTACCTGCCCAGCAAGCGTGAGATCGCCAAACGGAGGCCGACCCTGAAGACAGGCCCGGCACCGTGCCAGAGGGGTGTCGGCGGCGGAAACATTCCACAGATTTGACAGATAGAGCGGGTCGGTGTCCGAGGCGAGTGGTGCGGGACGGTAGTAGATGCGCATTTCCTCAAAGGCCTCCCGGTGGAAGAGCACGAGGTAGAGCACATACGGAAAGGCCAACGCATAGTCCTGTGTCGGTTCCCCGGGACCGCCGGCGCGCCATGTGAAGTGGCGAACCTGGGGAGGCTGTTCCACCGCCACACAGAGGTCTGAACCTCGGTCCAAGAGGAAGCGCGTCCCTATCGGGAGGAGGGGGAGACGGCGGAACCCATCCGCGGAAGCGCGTAGCGCCTGAAGAAAGCCAGTGAGCGGCACCTCTCGATCCACGACCATCCGGTCTTGGGAGCCGTGCCGGAGGAGTCGAACCACTCCGCCCTCGATCTCGATATGCTCTCCCATTGCACCGCCCCCACACTACTCGGGGGGCCGGAGCCGCTCGGCTCCGACGTCCCGGTACCGCTCAGGCAGGAAGCGGCGCGAGGAGCAATGGGAAACGGCCATGAGCTCCTGCCGATGGATCATATCCGCCGACTGAGAAGGAATGAAATCCGCAATGGCCCAGCGGTAATCCTCTCCCCCCACCGTCTTTGCCCCCCGAACCCGAGCGTGGCGGTAGGCCCTGAGCGAGATCTCCTCGATGTCTGCCCCCGTGATTTGCCCCGGAAACCGTTCCTCGCAGAGCTCCGCCATCTTGGTAAGATCGACGGCAGCGGTGGCAAAGCCGTGCTTCTTCGGCATGATGGAAAAGATGGCGGCGCGCTCGTCCGCATCCGGCAAGAGCAGGGGAATCCGCTCGCTGAACCGGCCTGAGCGACGTTCCGCAGGATCCAGTCTGTCTGGACGGTTCGTGATCCGGATCCACAAGACCTTCCCCTGGATAGTAGGGTCGCCCGTAAACTCGAAGCGCATCTGCCGCAGCCGATTACCCACTCCCGAGTCCCCACTGACTTCATCCCGTGACTGCTCGCTTTGATCTGCCTCATCCTCGAGCACCACGAGGGGCGTCAAGGCCCGGAGGGATTGCAGGATCTTCCAGTAGTTCCGCTCCGAGGCCCCCACCCACTTCTCCCGAGGATTGGTGATCTTGACGAAGTTGAATCCGCACTCCTTCGCCAACGCTTCGGCCACGGCCGTCTTCCCCACTCCCGGGGGCCCGAGCAGCGTGATCCCCCGAGGGACCATCTTCAGGTCCCCATCGCGAATGGCCTGGATCACCTCCCGCAAGAACTCCTTGACCGCGGCAAGCCCCCCGATGGTGTCCAGTGCGAAGCTCGGCTCGACCAACTCGACCATGCCGTACAGCTCCTGCTGCAGGATCTCCCGCTTGCCCTGTTTGATTTCCTCAAAGGTCAAGGACGATCCCTTCGCCTTGGCATGGCGGCAGAGCTGCTCGAGATGGAGTCGGGTCAGTCCGCCGGTCGCCCGCGCCAGCGCCTGCGCACTCATGCTCAGCTTCAGGCCATCCTGATCCAGGAGGTGTTCGATGTACCGGAGCCGCTCCGCCTCATCGGGGAGGGGAATCTCGATCACCTCGACCCGACTCCCCGGTTGGCGGAGGGTGGGATGCAGGTCAGCGAGATTGCCGACGGTGAGCAGGAGGACCCCGCCCTGCTCAGGGATCGTGCGGTCGGCCGCGAAGCTCAGGAGGGCCACCAGGTTGGTTCGGTCATCCTCATGCATGCAGGAGATGTCTGTCGCCGGGGCGAGACTTTCGGCATACTCGAGCACGGCGATCGCGCGCCGCCGCCCATTCCGGAGACGCCCGGACCGGAGGGCCTGGCCCACCAGCGGGATGACCTTGCTCGGATGCGTAGGCAACGGGGAAGGTTCGGCGCCTGTCGCCTCGCCCAATGCCATCAACGCCCGTCGCCGCTGCTCTTCCAGCTGGGCCTCCCGCTGGTCACGCTCACCCTTGAGACCCGCACCCTCCCGAAATCGCCGCTGCGTCTCCTCATCGGGAAAGCGGAGGCCGGTAGACCGATTGTAGAAGATGACGGTATCCGTCTGCTGCAACCACTGAGCAAGAAAGAGGGGAAAGGGGAGAAAGGCCTGACCGAGAGGGACGTAATCGGCGATGTTGTGGTGAACGATGAAGAGGGTCGAGGCCTCTGCCTCAATCCGCTGATGGAGATCCCGCACCCATGACGGCACCGAACTCATCGTCATTCGTCCTTATGCATGTAACTGTCTTATTTTATGGAATGAGCGACGCGTTGTCAACTGAGGGACGGTGGAGGGGGCTCTGGGCGTGTCTCCGTACCTCGCTACAGCCGTTCGACGACCATCGCGATCCCCTGGCCGCCACCGATACAGCCAGTGGCCAGCCCAAAACGGCCGCCCCGATCGTGGAGGGCGTAGAGCAACGTCGTCAGGATCCGGGCCCCGCTGGCCCCGATGGGGTGCCCCAGGGCGATGCCGCCACCATGGATGTTCAGCTTCTCATCCGGAACGGGAAATTCCCGCAGGACCCCCAACACTTGCGCAGCAAAGGCCTCGTGAATCTCGTAGAGGTCGATCTCGTC
>JAKEGQ010000157.1 GCA_022615475.1 Candidatus Methylomirabilota bacterium
CCTGTGTCCAGCAACCCAGGTTATGGGTAAAGATCAGTATGCTATAGGGTCTCCATCCCCTGAGAGGAGACCCGGGAGATGCCCTACAGCGGAAGGCACTTCAGCGAGGAGGAAGTGCAGTGGATACGGGATCTGATCGCCTCGAGCCAAGGCATCAACCGTGCGGCGATCTCCGCCCGGTTCTGTGAACACGTCCAATGGCGCAAGCCCGACGGCGGCCTCAAGGCCATGAGCTGCCGCGTGGCTCTGCTCAAAATGCACCGGGAAGGTCTCATCCGCCTTCCTCCCACCCAGAGGCCGTTCAACCGGGCGAGCAAGCACACTGAGAGAACCTTCCTCACCCTGCCCAAGGCCCCCATCGAGAAAAATGCGGGGGACTTTGAGCTCCACTGCGAGGTGGCTGAGAGGGGCGCGGTCAGGCTCTGGAACGAGTTCATCGACCGCTATCACTACCTGGGCTACAGCTCGCTTGCCGGGGCTCAGATCCGCTACTTCGTCAAGGAGCACGATGAGATCCTGGCCCTTTTGAGTTTTTCGGCCGCGGCCTGGAAAACGGCGCCCCGGGACCGGTTCATCGGCTGGGACGCATCGAAGAGGAAGAAAAATCTCCCCCTGCTCGTCAACAACTCCCGTTTTCTCCTCCTGCCCTGGGTGCGCGCACACAACCTCGCATCCCGGATCCTGGCCTTGGTCTGCTCCCGGCTTCCCGATGACTGGCAGCAGCGCTACGGCTACTGGCCTCTCTTGGCCGAGACCTTTGTGGACAAGGAGCGCTTCGCCGGCACCTGCTACAAGGCCGCCAACTGGCTCTGTGTGGGGGAGACCCAGGGCCGGGGCAAAATGGACCGCTACAATGACCGGGATCAACCCGTCAAGACCATCTGGCTCTATCCCCTGGACCGGCGGTGGAAGGAGCGGCTATGCGCCTGAAGAAGTCCCAAAAGCGCCTCCAGATCTCCGGCTCCCAGCTCAAGGCCCTCCAGGGACGGATCAGGGACCGCGCCCTGGCCGACGAGGACTGGGACGTGGTCATGGCCATGACCGAGACCGTCGAGTGCCTCGCCCAGGCCCTGGCCGAGAAGGAAACCGCTATTGCCCGCCTGTGCAAGTACCTCCTGGGCGCACCCACCGAGACCGCCAGGAATGTCCTGAAAGGCCAGAAGAACCATGGCGCTTCATCGACTGACCCCAGGAGCGGGAAAACGCCCCCCAAAGGCCACGGCAGAAAACCTGCCTCCGCCTACGAGGGGGGAGCTAAAGTGCACATCGACCATCCCAGCCTGCACCCCGGGGATCGCTGCCCCGGCTGTGAGAAGGGCAAGGTCTATGAGCTGGCTCTCCCTTCCGTCTTTGTTCGTATCGTCGGCCAGGCGCCCCTCCAAGCCACCGTCTATGAACGCACCCGTCTGCGCTGCAACCTCTGCGGGGAGGTCTTCACCCCCGAGCTTCCTCCTGAAGCGGGCGAGGCCAAGCATGATGAGTCGGCCGCGGCCATGGTGGCCGTGCTCAAGTACGGCTGCGGCATGCCCTTCCACCGTCTTGAAAGGCTCCAGGCCAACCTCGGACAACCCGTCCCTGCCTCCACCCAGTGGGACATCCTCCAGAAAGCCGCCGTCGATATCGCCCCTCTGCACGACGCCCTGGAGAGCTGTGCGGCCCAGGGTGAGCTGATGCACAACGACGATACTACCGCCAAGATCCTCTCCCTCCTGGGCGAACAGGAGCCGGAAAACCCCCGCACGGGCATCTTCACCACCGGGATCGTCAGCCTTTGGCAGGACCACCGGATCGCCCTGTTCAAGACCGGCGGCCGTCATGCCGGGGCAAACCTCCAAAACCTTCTCGCGGCAAGGGCCACGGGCTTGCCTCCGCCCATCCAGATGTGCGATGCCCTCAGCCGCAATGTGCCCAGGCAATACGCCACCATCCTGGCCAACTGCCTAGCGCATGCCCGCAGGCAATTCGTGGAACTCATCGAACGCTTCCCCGATGAGTGCACCCATGTGATCGAGGAACTCGCCAAGGTCTACAAGCACGATGCGCTTATCAAAGAACAAGGGCTTTCCCCCGCCCAGCGCCTCGCCTCCCATCAAGAGCACAGCGGCCCGGTCATGGAAGGGCTCAAAGAGTGGTGTGAGACCCAGCTCGGGGAAAACCTGGTCGAGCCCAACTCGGGGCTGGGCAAGGCCGTCAAGTACATGCTCAAGCACTGGAAGAAGCTCGCCCGCTTCCTCGAGATCCCCGGGACACCCTTGGACAACAATATCGCCGAAAGGGCCTTAAAATACGCCATCCTCCACAGGAAAAACGCGCTCTTCTTCAAGACGCAGAACGGCGCAAACGTGGGGGACTTGTTCATGAGCCTGATCCATACCGCTCAGCTGGCGGGCGTCAACCCCCTCAAGTACCTCACTTGGGTCTTCAAGAACGTCAAGATCCTACAGAGCACCCCTTCGGACTTCCTCCCCTGGAGATACCGGGAGGATACCGGTTGATCTGAAATCCGCCCCCCTCCAGCCGGGTGCAGGGCCACGAAACTTCATGTCTTCCATCTCAATGGCTCACAATGGCCCAAGGCCGCTTGACCCCCGGCAAAGGGGAAGGTCCGTACAGCGTGCAGCCGCCATCGGCACCGGAAAAATCAACCTATGCACGATTGCCGAAAGGACACGACCTTTCCAGCTTCTCCTCCTCTCCGGCTCTCCGTTTCCCCCTTTCCCCGTTTCTCCGTTTCTCCGTTTCCCCCTTTCCCCGTTTCTCCGTTTCTCCGTTTC
>JAKEGQ010000158.1 GCA_022615475.1 Candidatus Methylomirabilota bacterium
AGAGACCGTGGTCCACCCCATGCGGCAAACACTCGAGGTTCCGGAGCCCTTGCCCAGCAAGCTCCTGCAACACTGGCTCCGTGGGGACGAGCGTCCTGTCAACACGGTTGTAGAGGGAGCGGTAGAGCCTCCAGACGAGTCGGCTGAACCAGTCAAGGCCGTAGTACGGGAGGTACGCCGGGTAGTGCGTGTGGTACGTTGCGACGACGGGGACCCGGTGGCGCTCCGCGAACCGCAGGGCGGCGAAGCCCAAGGTGCAGGGGCTGTGCAGGTGAATCAAGTCCGGTTTGAAGGCTTTCAGCGCCCTGGCGAAGAACACGGATCCAGGAAGAGCCAGCCGATAGGAAACCTGGAGCGGGAGGGGGACCGAAGGGACATGGGCCATCGGAATGCTGCTTTCATCCGGTCCCGGCACGGCCGCGCCGATGCCCATCACCTGGCAGGACCGGGAAGGGGCGCCGTCAAAGATCTTGTAGAGGACCCGCGTAACCCCATCGGTGCCGGGGCGCAGCATGGCACAGACGTGCGCAATCCTCATGTGGCGGAGGTCCGCTTCCGGCCCATCGTTTGCGACATGGCCAAAGCCCTTTCAGCCATCCCCATCGGCAGCAGCGCGGGTTCAGAGGGATCGTGCTCTTTATTTCCCAAGTGATGGACTCCTATCTTTCATTCTACTTATTAAGCCGTTCGACAAAAGTATCGATGAGGAAAGTGACAGCAAAAGGACGCCGCGGTTACAGCCAAGTAAAAACTCGGGGAAAACGGGTGCAGGATCGAGCAAAAAAACCGTCCTCATCCAAAAAGGGACGCGTGCAGCCCTCCGCCCCCAAAAAGAAGAGGCCGCCCTTCAACCGGGCGGCCCCCTCCACCGGCAAGGCGACCCGGGGCGACCGCGAGACGGCGAGGTGCTACCTCGCTGACATCTACTGGGAAAGAGAGACCCGTCCGGACTCGCGCTCGTCCTCCTCGAGTCGGGCGACGAAGGCATGACAGCGGGTCCAGGCCGCCGCGCAGAAGGCCGCGAATTCCGCCGTGCTGAGGATATTCAGCGTCCCGCTTGTATGTGCGGCGCATATTCCAATGACTGAGGCCGGGGCCCCATCCACCTGCACAAAAAAAGGACACGGTGCGCTCACCGCCGCCCCCTGGTGCGGATTAACCTCATCGGTCCCCCCTAAGACAGCAAGACCCCTCGCCATGCGCCCATTTCAGCTTCCGGTGGGAGTGTGAATGGGAGTAATCTCCGTGGCAGGTGACACTCAGACGACATGGGGATTGCGTGCGGAGAAGAAATCGGCGAAGACTTTGTGCCAGTGTGAAGATTGCAAGGCCGATGACGGGCGCCATTCCATCATCTCGGTCAAATGGCCGGTAGACCAAAAGAGACTCCTTCCACCACCCCGAGGCCGCTTTCCTTCTGGTAAAAAATCCCCTCCACGCGCTTCTCTCCTTGCAGGAGCGCCTGGGCATTCGCAATGGCCCGAGCGATGTCCCCTTGCGGATCGGTCGAGACCCGGCCGTGCCCGGGAAACACCTCGGCGATCCGAAAGACAGACAACCGACGGAGGGAATCCAAGTAGTCGCCAACGCTTCCCGACTCGGCGATGTAGGAGAGGGTTCCTCCGGCGAACAGCGTATCGGCCGAGAAGAGGAGCCCCTGGGTGGCCTCATAGAGGCATATGGAGCCGGACGTGTGGCCGGGGGTATGGAGGACCCGGAGGCTGTAGTTCCCGAGATCAATCCGGGTCATATTCTCTAGCCAGAGATGGACACGCTGGGGGATCTCGTTCAAGTCATTCGCCCGATACATGGTGACGTAGGTGTCCCCGACCGCCATCTTGGAGGCGGCGAGACGGTACGCGGCGACAAGGGCGTACTCTTCAAAGTAGCGATTCGCACCGATGTGGTCGGAATGCTCATGGGTGTTGATGAGGATATCAATGTCCTTCACCTTGAGACCGATCTGAAGGAGCCCCTCCCTCAGCATTGGAAAGTTTCGGTCAGCCCCTGAATCAACCAAGACATTCTTGTATTCCCCCTTGATAACGTAACTGTGACTGCTCCCCTGCAATCCCCGGATGCGGAAGATGCCAGGACGGAGCTCAACGACGGGGTCCGTCTTTCCCATCGCGCTCGTTATCCTCCTCCCTTGCAGACATGGCGGTGACCACGTCAGGGTATATCGCAAACGCTTCGGTAAACCGATCCTGCCGGAATTGGACCCGCAGCGTCGGATCGAGACTGCAGAGCCGTAGCGTTCCGTTGAGCAGGTCCACCTCCTTCCGGAGAGAATTCAACAACCCCCTCTCCCACACCCCGAGCTCCTGCAGCCCTCCGACGTCCACGACAACCCGGACCCCGGACACGCTGAGCCACGGGAGGAGGTGGCGCTTCGCCCTGATGGGCTCATTATTCCGGGCCTTGCCCTTCAGCCGCAGAATCACCCAACCTTCGTGCTGGGACACGTTGTAGGTCATTGCGTCTTTTCCTCATCGAGAGACCCCGCGATGGCTCTGCAAATCAGGATGAGGGGTCCACAATCTTGTCTCATACACCCCGGAGGAGAACCTTGGCTGTGGCGAGATTGGTCGCGACGGGGATATGGTGCGGGTTACCTCCTCTCACCTGGTTCTTCGCATAGTCAGTGAGAGTATCGCGCCCTTGGATGACATGGATAGGACGAGGGGGTTACATCTAGGTTAAAGATAGGGAGGGAAT
>JAKEGQ010000159.1 GCA_022615475.1 Candidatus Methylomirabilota bacterium
ACGGTTCCCCTCAAATATGGAGATCGCTGCCTGGTCCATGCGGCGGCCGGGGGAGTCGGACTCCTCCTCTGCCAGATGGCCAGGCAAGCGGGCGCGCGGGTCTTCGGGACCGTCTCGACCAAAGAGAAGGCGCGCCTCGCGGTCGAGGCCGGCGCCGAGGCTGTGATCCGCTACACCGATCAGGATTTCGAAACAGAAGTCAAGCGGCTCACGAATGGAGAAGGGGTGCATGTGGTCTACGACTCAGTCGGCCAGATGACGTTCGAAAAGAGCCTGAACTGTCTGACGCCTCGGGGCACGATGGTCCTGTTCGGGCAGTCGAGCGGCCCGGTCCCTCCCGTTGACCTGAACGTGCTCAGCCAGAAAGGTTCCCTCTTTGTGACCCGCCCGACACTTGCCCACTACACCCGCACGCGCGAGGAGCTACTCTCGCGGGCGCGTGACCTCCTCCAGTCCGTTTCCGCCGGCACCCTCAAGCTCCGCATCGGGGCGGCCTTTCGGTTGAAGGAGGCGGTCGAGGCCCACCGCCAGCTCGAGGGGAGGAAGACGACCGGCAAGGTGCTTCTCATCCCCTAGTGCCGCGCGAGAGAGGCGTCTCGGGGCACCTCACGGTTTCGCCGGGGGCGGTGTGAAGGCCTCGTTGGCAGTGCTGCCTCTTACAGAGCCCCACTTAGGCGAACCGCCGATGACATAGATGCGTCCCCCGTAGACTGCAGCTCCCAGGCCATGACGTGTACCCGGCATCGGGGTATGCGTCATCCATTGGTCGGTGTCAGGGCTGTACGACTCGGTCGCATCGAGCGTGACATAGTCATCCCACTTGGCTTCCCCGCCAAAGATGTAAATTCGCCGACCGAGGACCGCGGCGGCGACACCACCTCTTTTCAAGGGCATGGGCGCCTTCGTGGTCCACTGCTTTGTATTCGGATCGTAGACTTCATTGACGCCCATGCTGGTGCCCAACCCCCCCTGTCGGCCACCGATGGCATAAAAACGGCCATCGATCGCCGCGCCAGCAAGATGGTCCCTTGGGGTGGGCATTGGGGGCAGCGCCTGCCATGTGTCGGTGACAGGATCGTATACCTCGAAGTTATTCACGGCCACCTTTCCCGCCTTCGCGCCCCCCGCGGCATAGATTTTCCCGTCAATCACTCCGACGGCAAGGCCGCCCCTCGCGGTGGGCATTGGGGCCCGCCCGCGCCAACGGTCTTGGCCGGGATCGTATTCCCAGAGCTGATTTGTCGCCGGGAATTTCCACGTCTTCAGGGTCTCCCAGCTCCAAACCCCTTTGAAGCCGCCGATCGCATAGATCTTTCCATCAACCACCGCTGCAGCCATATGATGGCGACCTGCCGGCAATGCCGCTCTTTCTCCCCATCGGTCGGTTTGAGGGTCGTACACCTCAACGGCACGCGACGCCACCGCCCCGTAATACTTGAAGCCGCCCATCACATAAATCTTGCCGTCAAGCTCGACGACGCTCACTTCGTCCCGGTTGCTGGACAATGGTGCCCGCCCCTCCCACTGTCCACCAGGGGCCGCCAAACCCAGTAAAGGCAAGCACAGGAGCGTCAGGCCAAAGACCAGGGTCCTTCCAACTCTTCTCATGAGTCGCCTCCTCACTGTTCCTCTTCCTCCAGGTGCTCATAGATCACAGCACCACAAGTGGCGCACCGGTCCATAAAGCGGACCAGGATCTCGGGATCGTACTTGGCATGGGCCGAATAGTAGCCTCGGGTCACCTCCGTCCGCTCCACCTCGGTCCCACCACATGTCGGACACGGGCTCAAGTCGCGCGCCGGCCGCTCCTCCATTCTTCTTCCTCTCCCCTCTCGGGTCTGCCGCCCACGAGAGCGTCTACCCATGCCCGAGGGAGTTGCGACCTCAACCCGCCTTTTCCGTGCAGGGCGCAGCCGAGCATTCTTCCCTCGTAGCGCACCGCCACATACCCTCCCTCCACCGGAAAAGACCCGGACAGGACCTCACCCCGCAAGAAGGGGTCCAGATGCTCCGCGGTCAGCTCGACCACATTCTTGGCGATTGCGTCTTCGAGGAAAAACAGGGCGGCCGTCGTCGGCTTCCACTGCTCTCCCCGCCTCCGAAGAAAGGGGAGGCCCGCTGCCTCAACCTTCAACAAGGCAAGGGTCTCTTGAATGCCGGCGAGGTCCGCCATCGCCCACACCGTCTTTCCTCGGGCGAGAAATTGTAGCCCCTGCAGCGTGGAAAAGGGCACGCCGAACCGCCTGCTCCAGTATTCACAAATCGCCTGCCGTTCACTCGGGCTTACGGAGACGAGCAATGAAGAACCCCCACGAGTCGACCAGGTGCGGATAGAATCGAGCCGCCAGTTTGAGGGAGGGGTGAAACCGGTGTCCGTTCCACGACTCGAGGCCGGGCGCATGAGGAAAGGGGGTATCGACCGAGACGAGCTCGGCCCGTCCCTCCTCCACGGCCGGCTGAAGCACCGCTTCGTTCTCCTCTGGAGCGTAGGTGCAGGTCGAGTAGACGAGGGTGCCACCAGGCCGGAGCAGCTTGATCGCGTGACTCACCAGCATCTGTTGAAGCCGCTGCAGCCGACGACTGACCTCTGGATCCTCCGTCAGCGGCGGCCGGGCCCCGACCCGGTACGTCCCCTCAGCCGAGCACGGGGGATCGAGAAGAATCCGGTCAAAGAGCATCCGCATCGGAAAGCTCTGCCCCCGATAGCGGGTCACGACAATGCTGGTGATCCCGAGGCGGTCGTTGTGCGACCGGAGGATGCCGATCCGCCGATGGCTCACATCGTTGGCCACGATTAAGGCCTGGTTCCGCGTCAGCTGAGCTAGGTACGTCGCTTTTCCCCCCGGTGCGGCGCAGAGATCCAGGAGGCGCTCCCCCGCCTGCGGATCGAGGATCAGCGCCGGAAGCATCGATGTCAGTCCCTGGACCTGGTACCATCCCCGGAAATACTCGAGGGTGCCTCCGGGGGTTTTGGGACCGTCCCAACGAAAGGCCTCGGGGATTTCCGCGACTGGCGCGAGCCGATAGCCTCTCTCCGCCATCCCCTGCCGGAATTTTTCCTGCTCGACCCGTAACGTATTGGCGCGAATATGGGTCGGCGGCGGGGTCTCCACGGCCTTGAGCAGCGCGGAAAAGTCAGGAACCATGTCCCGGTACCGCTCGAAGGCTGCAACCATATCAATGCACAGCGGAGAGAAGGGTCTGGATCGCCGCCCGCTCGGGAAGCGATTCCTGGGCCCCTCGACGTGTCGTCGCCAGCGCGCCCGCCGCGTTGGCAACCGGAATGGCCTTTTCGAGGGCCTGACCCTCGGCCAATGCTGCAGCGAGTGCTCCGTTAAAGGCATCGCCCGCGCCGGTCGAATCGACCGGGCGGACGGAGAAGGCCGGGAAGTACCGTGCCCCGCCCTTCCCTACCCAGAGAGCTCCCCGGCCTCCGAGGGTAATGATCACATCCCCACAGCCCATCTCCAGGAGCCGCTCGCCCGCCTTCTCGGCTCCATTGCGGTCCCTCACCGGCACGCCGGTCAGGCTGGAGGCCTCCAGTTCATTGGGCGTCAGGAGATCCACCGAGGAGAAATGCTCACGAGGAAGAGGGGTGGCTGGCGCGGGGTTCAGGATGGTCCGCATCCCCTTCTCTTTGGCTCTTCGAAGGGCCCAGCCGACAGTTTCGTGCGGGGTCTCCAATTGCAGGAGAAGAATCGCCCCCGAAAGCAACCGGTCCCCATGCTGAAGGTCCTCCGGAGTCAGACGGTGGTTGCAGCCGGGAACGACAACAATCTGATTCTCTCCCGACGGGTCAACCAAGATATATGCCGTGCCTGTGTTGCATGCGGGGTCTGAGATCACGCCAGTCCCATCGATCCCCATCGTTTCTAGGTTCTTGCGGATTTCCTCGCCATACCGGTCCTGTCCTACCTTACCGATGAAGATCACGTTCGCCCCAGCGCGTCGAGCGGCTACAGCCTGGTTTGCCCCTTTCCCCCCGAAGGAGACCAGCAGACCTCGGCCGAAGATTGTCTCGCCCTGCTGCGGTGGTCGATCCACCTGGATGGTAAAGTCCATGTTGGCCGATCCGACGACTACGACCGCCGACATAGACGTTCCACAAAGAGGCTAAGGAAGCGGTCCGCGTCCACATCAAGGGCGACCTCGACGTTGGGCTGCCTTTCGGCCCGCAGGGGACGGCGGTCCGCTACCGTCATCCCCGTAGTGATCTCGCCACGCGTCTCTACCTGGACATAGAGCGGTTGAGTCTTCACCAGATGCGGATCGATGACGACGCCCACTGTGAGCGGGTCGTGCAGGATAATGCCGGCAAAGCCTTCCCATTCCGCAGAGAAGGCGACGAGGTGAGCGGTGCAGTCCAGCAGGAACTGGGCTGGGAGATCGGCAAGAGGCTCCATCCAGGTTCTGAGCGCTTCCCCTGAAAGCCGGACCCGCTCCGTCACATCGAGAGGGATGAGGGTGAGTGGCAGCCCTGAGCCCAACACAATCCGGGCCGCTTCGGGATCCGTGGCAATGTTGAACTCTGCCGTCGCCGAGGTATTCCCCGGGACGAGGACAGCTCCCCCCATGCTGATAATCCGGGAGATCTTCTCCATGGTCTTGCGGTCCCGGCGGAGCGCCTGAGCGATATTGGTCAAGGGTCCAAGCGTGATCAGCGTGATCTCACCGGGATATCGACGAATAAGTTCGAGGATCAGATCTGCCGCTCCCATCGTCGCCGGGCTGTGCAGCGGCTGGGGATATCGGGGGAGGCCGTCCGGATTCCGATGACGGAAGAGTTCTCCAAGTCCGTCTTCTCCGTGGACATCCGGGGCTGGCCGGAGTTCGCATTCGAGCGGGCGGGCTGCGCCCTGCGCGACGACAGGGCGAGGGTCTGGCTTGAGGAGCTCCAGGATCAGGAACACATTTCTGGTGCAGTCCTCCACCCGAGTGTTGCCCGCCACCGTGGTGATCGCCTCAACCGTCACTTCTGGTGACTGCAAAGCCAGGAAGAGGGCTAGTGCATCGTCAATCCCAGGATCCGTATCGATGATGACTCGTCTCATGAGTTCACCGGTATGAGTGGCTGGTGGTTAGTGGTAGGTGGTTGGTGAAGGACCCCATGCGGTCGAAGCACTTGCACGGCAGGAGGGAAGCGGACCCTACGCGGACTGTCGGGCGTCGTGCAACCGTTGCGATCGATAGCGTACCCCGACATAGCAAAGGAAGAGTATCAGGGCGGTCCACCCAAAGAGGGCTGGCCCGATTCCCTCTTGCCCGAAAAGCCACCACCTCAGCTCTCTGTTCAAAAAGAACCGGTCACTCTTGTCACAGAAGTTCCAGACGGAGTGCAGGCCGATGGGAAAGTACAAGCTCCCGGTCCAGATAAAAGCGTAATTGAGGACCAGGCCCATGAGGAAGAAAACCATGAGAAGGGTTAAGAGACTTTCGCCGGGGTGAGCGAGAAGCCGGAGATGCTCCTGCAATCCGCGGACGCCGACCCCCCAATCGATGGCCCCGAATCCCACTGGGACCTTGACGTCTACTGGAAGCAAGTAGGTGCCGAAGAGGAGACTGGTGAACAGTACGGACCCTGTGGTCCCAATACAACGCTGTATGGCTTGAAACATCATTCCGCGGAAGATGATCTCCTTCCAAATCCCTGCGACCGTCCCAACGACGAACATGTGAAAGAGCTTTCCAAGCAGGGGCAACGCAGAGAGGCTTATCTCGAACCGTCGTGCCCCTACGAGAAGAGAAGCGCCAAAAATTATGACATAACCGATGAATCCCCAGAAGAACCCTCGCCACAGGAGGACCCACCAGCCGGAGTTGAAGGGTAATCCCAGGGAACTGAAAGAGGTAAGATTCATTCGCCACAAACTCACAAACAAAAATGTCATGATGACTATCTGGCTCACGATACGCCAGACCGGAGCGAAATTGTATCCCTCCGGGACCTTTGGGGCCTCAAGCAGCCGGGGCAGGCTCGGGATGAGAGAGGACAGGAAGTCGACAAGGGGCATGGCCAAAGGGGCAAGCAGAACTGTGACCACAATGACCCCGACCACGTTCATGAGAAGGATCAGAACGCCTCTGCCCTTGTTCATCGTGTCTCCCTTGCTGGAAAAAACCGTCTCAGCTTGAAGCGTCTGACGCAAGTTGTCAAGGGAAAAATCCAATGATCGCGAACTCGACGAGCTGTACGATGATCCCTCTGAGTGTTCGATTCATCGGAAGACCGCAGGGGCTACGACCGGGCAAGTCGAGGGTTCAAATTGTTCATAAATTGCTTTAGCCTGGTAAAGTAATCGTCGCCTCCGACAAGGTAGGTATCATTGTGGGTGGCCCCCTGGATCAGATAGAATTCCTTGGGTGGAGAGGCCGCCTCGTACAGACGTTTCCCCATCCACAGCGGGATAATCTCGTCATGCTCGCCGTGGATGATCAACTTGGGAACTGCTACCCTCCCAATCAGTGCGAGAGAGTCGTACTTCACCGTGCCCGGCGGCAACGGGGGGAGGAAACGAAAATAGAGGCGCATCACATCGTCGGTCGAGGTAAAAGCCGACTCGAGAACGACGCCAAGACAGGGACGCTCGACAGCCACAGCGGTTGCCAGGGCGGTTCCCAGCGATCGCCCAAAGAGGACGATGTGGTTCGGGCTGACGGCGGCGCGGGAACACAGATATCCGAAGGCCGCAAAGGCATCCCGAAATGTGCCGGCCTTCGAGATCTCCCCTTCGCTCTTGCCGTACTCCCGATAATCGAAGATAAAGGTGTTCACCCGCACACGCTCATGCAGCAGGGCGATGTTCTCGAGTCGATGGCTGATGTTCCCGGCATTGCCGTGAAACCAGAGGAGAGTGATGGGACTCTTCTGAAAGGGGACGTACCATCCGTGTAGGCGAATGCCATCGTCGGTCGTAAAGAATACCTCTTCGTAGGCGAGCCCCAGGTCGGCGGGGGTTCCGATGAGGTGGGGATCGGGAAAAAAGACCGTACCCTTTTCCCGGAAGAACACCATGGGTTATTTGATCCCGGGGAGAAGACGGGTGCTCTCTGGGACCTGCTCCGGAGTCGGGCGGTAGTAGGTCAGGGCCTTTGGCATCAAGCGCTCTAGCTCTTGGATGCGAGTCCCGGGGCTCGGGTGAGTCGAGAGAAATTCAGGCGGCGCCTGGCGATCTTGCTTTGCCATCCGCTGCCACAGTTGCACCGCCTCTCTGGGATCGTAGCCAGCCTGGGCCATGAGGATGACCCCGATCCCGTCCGCCTCCGACTCCTGAAGCCGGCTATAGGGAAGGAGCACGCCGACGTTCGCTCCCAGACCGTAGGCGACCATGACCCCCTGTACCACCCCCGGGTTGCTTCCCGCCATACCGACCTGGACGGCTGCCGCACCCATCTGGGCCAACAGCCCTTGACTGAGCCGTTCTCCTCCATGTCGTGCCAACACGTGCCCTACCTCGTGGGCCATCACGGCCGCCAACCCCCCCTCGGTCCTTGCCACGGGAAACATGCCGGTGTAGACCGCCACCTTTCCTCCGGGGAGGGCAAAAGCGTTCGCCATCTTGGGATTGTCGATGACCACGAATTGCCACTGAAAATCGGGACGGTTGGCCGCATTCGCAACGCGCCATCCGATCCGGTCTACCACCGCCTGAAGCGCAGGATCCCGTAATACCTTCTCCTTGGAAAGGATCTGCTGAAAGGCTTGAGCACCTAACTGGTTCTCTTCTCCTGGCGAGATAAGCATGAGCTGAGAGCGCTGGGTGTATGGCGCGGTGGCACACGCCGTCAAGATCACCGCGACCGGTAGGACGATGCGGAATGTGCTTTTGCGGATGAACGCCGACACCGGGAAGATCCTCATCAGAGACGACACGCCAGGCTGCCGAGACGCGACATTACCACACGCGATTTCCGTGATCAAGGGTCCGGCTACCGATCGGTATGACGTATCCCCACGCGAGAGAATTCAGAAGGACACGGGAGGACGGCAAATTCCGGGGGCAGGAGCGGGAGGAAGCGAGTCACGATTTTTGAAAAGGCCGTTGGACCAGCCGCCGAAGATAAAGATACCCTTTGTTACCCGCGAGAAAAGACCCTACGAGGAAAAGGCACCATCCGATCACCCACCCGACAATCATGATGCTCATTTTCCCTTCGAGGGATATCGTTAAGAGGGGGACCACCGCGTACAGGGCGAAGGTCGCGAAGCTCGCCCCCATGAGGATGACCCCCACCCGGAACCATCGCCGCCTGGGATCCGGAGGTTCGATTTCCGTCTTGTCGGCACGGTCCATGCGGTTCCCCGAAGGCGCCCACTATCGGCCGAATGGACGTCCCCGGGGGCGCTTGGCTCACGGCCGTGAACGTCCCGTCGCCTCCTCCCACGCGATGGCGAGGGCCCGGACAACCGCCTCGGGGCTCCTCACCTCCTGCACGGCCATCGCGTGGCCGTCGCGCTCACGCCGCGCGATGGTCAGTGCGGGGCGCCAGTACCGGCCGAAGAGCAGAACCGGCTTTGGGGGCATCAACCGCTTGTGCAGATACTCCATAACCAGCGCCAGCTCGAGCAGCGTGCCGGACCCGCCGGGGAGGACCACGTAGGCGTCACCGAGTTGCAACAATCGGGCCAGCCGCGCCAAGAGATCCACCGCTTCCTCATGGTGGCTGATGTACGGATTCGGCGGACCACCGTAGAGCGCACACGTCACGCCAATGGTTTCTCCGCCGGCGCGCCGTGCCCCCTGAGCGACGGCGGTCATAGTCCCTCCATAGCCGCCATTACAGACCACCCATCCGCGCCCTGCGATGGCCAGGCCAAGGCGCTCAGCCTGAACGTAGGCGCGATCGCCGCGACTTGGACGCGAACTGCCAAAGATCGTAACGACACGGCGCCCCTCCCACATAGTTCCCCTCCTTGTCTCGATCTATTTCCTCTCCTGTGATTCCCCGGATTCTATGAGCAGGGTGAAGCAAGAGGTACTTCGTCAGGGATCGAAACCCGTGTTCGCTCCCCTTCCCTGTCTTTGTCCTACGATTGACCCTCGCATCTTCCCGTTCCGGGCTGTTAGCGTAGCACAGGGGGTTTCAGGGCAAAAATCTACAAAGGCATGCCGCGGTGAGCGGAGGGTGACGAGGGAAATCACGGAAGGGCTGATCAGATGATTCCTTGCGCTTTTGCTTCGGTCAGGCGGCTTCGACCGTAGCTGAGAAGTAACAGCGATCGTTCGGCGGCCAGGGCGAGCCTCATCGTGAGGATGCCCCTTGGGCCTTCCGCTGGTGATGGAGCTCTCGCTGGTGGTGGAACTCTTCCAGCGTGCGGTTCGCCGCCACGACGGTCTCGAGCTTTTCCAGAACGGCGTTGAGCTGCGCGCCCGGGATCGCAACATAGAGCTCGCTATCGGCGAGCCCTGTATAGACACGGTTGCCGATGCACCCCAAACTCAGGCTGGCCCGCCCCGCTTCGGTCGCGGTGGGCACGATGGCACAGGTGGGTCGAAGTCGGGCCGCGGGGTCGTAGTGCAGCCCGGCGGCATAGAGCGCCTCGGCCAGCAGCATCACCTGTTTGGCGTTGCCCTGCACAATGATCACATCCGGCTCGACCGGTGTGGCCGTCAACGGCGCATAGATCGCAACGCCGAACGTCGTGCCCAGCCGCGGAATCGTCGGCACCTCGTCCATGCGAATGTACTGGATGCGGGCCATCATCTCGAGCAGCCCGCCGAGCTCCCGGGCCGCATCCGCAGGCAGGGCAACACCGTGGGTGTGGGCCCCGATCGGACAGTTGTGGTGATCCGTCGGCCGGGTAAAGAAGACCTGCCCTTCCGCGGCCAGGCGCCAGTACGCACAGCCAGCCGGTGCCGGAGTACCGACGTGCGGAACGTCGGGTGGCGGCTCCGTCCTGAAAGCTACCGCCACAGGGTCGACTCGCAGGCCGAGCAGGTTCCGTAACTGGGTTCCGCCTGTCTGGAAATTCATGTGAGACCTCCCTTTGTTGAATCCATTCACCGGTCGTCCAAAGAAGTAGGCCAACCCCGTCCCATCCTACCTCAATGGACCAAGGGGCTCAACAGGCAGCCGGAAAACAGGCACACCGGTGCCGCCATTTCAGGCGAGATCGGGAACCTCCATCGTCCCATCGCTGACGAGCACAGAGGCGCCGCCGACCCGAATCGAGATAATGGCCCCGCCCCGCTTGTCGGCTTCGACATGCAAGATGCTGGGGCGGCCCATCTCGAATCCCTGCTCGATTCTCCATCGGAGCGTCGCATCCGACCGCCCATCTCGCACCCCAAGGTACCCCGCCAGGGCCGTCGCCGCGGCGCCCGTGGCAGGGTCCTCCTCGATTCCCAGGGCGGGAGCGAACATGCGAGCTCGGAGACTGGAACCGTTCAACTCTGCGTCATAAGCGAAGACATACAGATGAGGAGCCCAGTACGAGGAGAAAAATCGTTCCCACTGTTCCCGATTGACTCGGACCCGTCGTATGGCCTCCCGGTCGCGCACCGGGACGAATAGAAACGGCACCCCGCAAGAAACCGCTTGGGGTCCGGCCTCAGCTCGGAGCAGGTCAGAGGGACGAAGTGACAGAGTCATCGCGATCGTCTCCGGGGGAGGAGGCGGTGGGCCAAACTCCGGCAGTCTCGCCGCCGCCAGTTGAGCGAAGACCGGCCGCCCATCCTGGGCGCGAATCGTCACCGGGACCGGACCCACACCTTCCTCAAACACAATGTTGGTCACGTCCCGTTCGAGGGGGATCTCACCGATAGATGCTAATACGTGTGCAGTCCCGATCGTTGGATGGCCCGCAAACGGGAGTTCGGCACTCGGTGTAAAGATACGCAGCCGCCGCGTGTGCCGTGGCAGTTCCGCAGGAAACACGAAGACTGTCTCCGACAGGTTGAGCTCCCGTGCGACCCGCCGCATCTGCTCGCTACTCAGACCCGGGCCGTCTGGGAAGACTGCGAGTGGATTGCCACCAAAGGCGCGATCCGTGAAGACATCAGCAGTATAGAAATGATACCGCATGGTCTCCGCCACCATCGCCTGGCGCTGTGGGATGTGGTCTCAACTACGGCCCGAAGCACCCGATGTGATTGATCTCGTCCCGTTCGTAATCGCGTGGAACGCGCGATCAACTGGTGATCTCAGACAGTCTTTCTGGGGGATCATTGGTGGTTAGGCTTTTGCAGCACGAAGCTTGAGTATATCACCTCTCCAGTCCGGAAACCTTCATACATCATAGAGCCTATAACCCCGGCAAATTCCTGAAATGGTCTTAACAGCATCTTGTGTACTGCTGCTTGTATCAACGCCATTTTGCGTTCGTTGTCCAAGTTCATGGCTCCGATAACATTCATGGTTATATTCGTTTCTTTGATCAGCGTCATACCGGAATGATCTAACTGTTTATGAAGAATATCGACCTCGCCTTTGTCACGAAAGTCTGTGTAAAGAAAGTAACCACCCTCCCGGAGGACCCTCTTGACTTGCATAAGAAAAGCATTCATGGAACCATAACAGTGGGAAGATTCTACATTAACAACGACGTCAAAGCTATTATCCCTAAAGGGCAAGAATTCCGCATCGCCTGCTACGAATGACAGTCCTTCTACAGAAGAATAGCTCTTATTGCAAAATGCCACTGCTCTTCTTGAGAAATCAACCCCAACCACTCTTTTTGGTCCTAACGAGCGTTTAATATAATATGCTCCCCCTCCCCGACCGCTGCCTACCTCTAGTACCCTTAAGTCTCTAAGGTCAACAACATTGACAACATGGTGATAGAGTTGGATGCAATAGCGATTTTGCTCGTCAGCGTCGTCTAATTGAAGCTTGTCTGTTTGAGGGTCTAATGAAGCGTAGCCATAGTTTATGAATGACCAGTCTTTTCTCTTATAGGATCGTGTCAGGAACTGGTACCAGCGTCTCCAGATTACTTTTCTCAGATAAGGAGACAATCGACAAATGGCCATGAACAGTTTGGCGATCATGTGATATCCGTCTAAGCTATTTGCTTTCCAGCCGCATCCAAAATCGGCAGATGCCTCGAGGGTGTATGGGGTGACGCGCCGCGTACCACTCAAAGGTGTCCAGCAGGGACTCCCGCACGGGCCGGGGCTGGAACTCGAGTTCTTCCCGGGCACGCGTCCAATCATAGAACCAAGTCAGCCGATTGAGCCGCGCATGCTGAAACGACGGGTAAGGCTCTCGCCGGTGGAACACCGCCCGGAACTCCTCTCCAGTCGCGACCACCCATTCGAACCAATGCGGCATCCGCCCGATCACACGTGGACGCATGTTGGCGACGGATGCCATCGTCCGCATCAAAGCGGGAAACGAGAGATTCTCCCCACCCATGATATAGCGACGGCCGGATCGGCCCCGCTCTGCGGCGAGGAGGTGACCGACGGCAACATCGCGGACGTCCACGAGGTTGAGACCACCCGGAGGAATCAAGGGGATCCTCCCTTTCCAGAACCGCAGACAGAAACGACCCATAATGGACGCCTCATGGTCCTCGGGCCCGATCAGCACACCAGGATTCACAACGACCACGTCGCGACCGCGTGCGGCCGCCGCGAGGACCACCTCTTCGGCTGCGCGCTTTGCCTGCACGTACTCCACCTGGAGCCCTTGCAGGTTCCAAGTGTCGTCTTCCGTGAGGGGCCGTCCATCTGATGCGCCGATCGTAACGATGCTGGACGTGTGCACAAGGCGCGCCCGGGGCGGGGCGGCGTCCACCACATTGCGCGCGCCCGTCACGTGGGTTTCGACCATCCGTGACAATCCCGGGCCCCAAAAGGCCACCGTCCCGGCCGTGTGGAAGATCACATCGCACCCCGAGAGCACCGTGCGGACGAACTGCGTGTCGCACACATCTCCAAAATGCGTTTCGACCCGCTCGAACGCGAAGATCGGATGCGCATCGCCCGGTCGGAGGGCTAGGCACCGTACGCGGGCGCCAGCTTCCACAAGTTGTCGAACGATCTGAAAGCCGACAAACCCAGTCCCGCCCGTCACGCAAACGCTCTTCCCACTCCAGAACGTTCGGCTGGGTTTCACGCGAGTAACCAGGCCCCCAGTCCACTATCTTGCACCATTTGCAATCGAGCTCCTACTCGTCCGACTTGCACCAACCTGCTCTCTTTGCAGCCTCCTAGCGACACGCTGGCCTATGCGACGGCTACACTAACATAGCAGTCCGCGCAATTCTAGGCCCCTGGTCGCCTGAGCTCTTCACCGAGCCCGCGGGGGACCGCCATGCCAAGATCTTGACACCCCCCCTCCGGCTTGTGATAATGAACCGGCCTGTGACAGCTGAAGCATCAGAGTGCGAACGAGGAGTGACGGCGGTGTCGTGCCCACTCACCGGGAAGGTGGCCCTGGTGACCGGTGCCTCCCGGGGTATCGGCCGCGCGATCGCGCGGAAGCTAGCCTCGGCCGGATGCGACTTGGCGGCGACCTATTACAACAGCCACCACGAGGCGGAGTCTCTGTGTGCGGAGATCCGGGCAGCGGGGCGGCGCGCCTGCGCGCTCCAAGGCAATGTCGCCAGCCCCGAAAGCGTGGATGAGGTCATGGAGGCCTTCCGGAAGGAGTTCGACCGTCTCGACATCCTGGTGAACAATGCCGCCAGCGGTGTCTTGAAGCCCGCCCTCGAGATGACCCTCAAGCAATGGCGGTGGTGTTTGGAGACCAACGCGTTGGCCTTGAACCTTTTCGCTCAACGCGCGGTCCCGCTGATGGCGCGGGGAGGTCGAATTGTTGCCATATCCAGCCTCGGTGCGAGTCACGCAATTCCGGGTTACGGCTTCATCGGGGCCTCAAAAGCAGCTCTCGAGTCGCTCGTCCGGACCTTGGCACAGGAGCTGGGCCCCCTCGGCATTTGCGTCAACGCCGTCAGCGCGGGACCTGTAGATACCGATGCCCTGAAGTTCTTCCCCACTCGCGAAGAAATGCTGACCTCGTTCACACAGCGGTCCCCGGCGGGGCGTGCCCTGACGCCCGATGATGTCGCAGATGCGGTCTACCTTCTCTGTCTTCCGGAGGCCGACATGGTTACCGGCCATACGCTGGTCGTGGATGGCGGATTCTCCATTGCGAGCTGAGGGTCAGGATGTTCCAGACCTCCGGGCTGGCGGACAAAGCGGTTATCATAACGGGCGGGACTCGCGGCATCGGGCGGGCAAGTGTGGAGCTCTTCGCAGCTGAGGGGGCTGATGTCACCTTCTTCTTTCGCGAGAGCAGGGGTCTTGCTGACGAACTTGTTACTGCCGGTCGTGCCACAGGGCAGCGGATCACGGCAGAGCAGGTCGACGTCCGCGACAGCAAGGCATGTGAAGCGGCCGTTGAGCGGGTGGTGGGTCGCTGCGGCCGGATTAATGTGCTTATCAACAACAGCGGTGTCATCCGTGATAACCTGCTGGGACTCCTCGAGGATGACGACGTGAAGACCGTCCTCGATACCAACGTCGTCGGGATCTTTAACGTCACGCGCGCCGTGGTTGCGCACATGATTTCCCGCCGCACAGGCAAGATCATCAACGTGAGCTCGGTCGCCGGCGAAAAGGGGGGGCGGGGCCAGACGAACTACGCGGCCAGCAAAGGGGCAATTAATGCCTTCACCAGGGCGCTCGCGGTCGAGCTGGCACCCCGCGGAATCACGGTGAACGCTGTCGCTCCCGGTGTCATCGAAACGGATATGTCACGCGATCTCCTCGAACAGGCCCCCGATGAAGTAAAGTCGCGCATCCTCCTCCGGAGGGTTGGCACGCCGAAGGAGGTCGCCTATGCGATCATGTTCCTCGCTTCGAGGTACGCGGACTATATCACTGGACAGATCCTCCACGTCGATGGCGGATTCAAGATGGAGTGAACCGATGCAGACCTTTCATGACATAACGAAGGATGAGATTGCGGAGGTCTCTCCGAAGGTGGTGGAAACCATTGCGGAGGCGTTGGGCCGCGATCTCAATGAAGTGCAACTGACGACCCCGCTGATGGAGGGCCTCGACGCAGAATCAATTGATTTCCTCGACATCGTGTTTCGCTTGGAAAGACAATTCAAGGTGAAGATCCCTCGGGGAAAGATCGTGGAGGACGCGCGTGGAACACTGTCGGAGGAAGAGTTCGAACAGAAGGGCTACCT